>JAQYVL010000189.1 GCA_030145525.1 Desulfobacterales bacterium | reverse complement strand
CTAAACAAGAAAAAGATGTGTGTCACAAAACTGTCACATCTTCAAAATCCCCTTTTTCAGCTTCCCTCTAACGTTCTGATTTTTATGGTGGAGCTGAGGGGGATCGAACCCCTGGCCTCATGACTGCCAGTCATGCGCTCTCCCATCTGAGCTACAGCCCCACAGAGAGGCTTGATTATCAAAAAAATCATGTCAATGTCAACATCTATTTTGGTTGACGGCAGTGCCTACTGTTCATAAATCATTGAATATCTTCAAGCTGTTTACCTTTCCGGCCATAGCACGGCTTACACGGGGAATGCGGCAAAGCGCCGGCACAAAGTAAAGAATCCTCGCCAACCCGGACTTTTTACGGAGCCGTCACGGTTATTGTTGACAAAACCTCCAATTGAAAATATGAAGTTAAACGCTTTAAAGGCATAATATCTGCCTGTTATAACGGATAGTTCAATAAAAAATAAGCGACTAACCTTAAGATATAAAAAGGAATAAATATGCTCCGGACAATGCGCGAAAATGCTTCTTCATGGATTATAAAAATACTGCTACTAGCAATTGTAATTGCTTTTGTTTTCATGGGATTGGGCTCATATCAATCTCAAAAAACCTCAAAGATTGCGGTTGTCAATGAACAGCCGATATCAATAGATGAATACCGCGAAACGTATAACAACCTTCTGGAGCAGGTTCGCCGGCAGTTTGGAAACAATCTGAATCCTGAATTGCTGAAGATGATGAATTTAAAAAAACAGACCATGGATCGGCTCATTGCCAGAGTATTGATCCTGCAGGAGGCTGAAAAACTGAACCTGATGGTTTCCGACGATGAACTTACAGGTGCACTTCGGAACATATCCGTATTTAACCGCAACGGTTCCTTCAGCGTACCGACTTATGAAAAGCTTCTTCGCCGCGTGGGAACCTCTCCGGAGCAGTTCGAAGATGATCAGCGCAAACAGATGCTGACAGAAAAGCTGAAACAGTTTGTAACCGGCAGCATCATGGTACCCGAACCCGAAGCCAGACAATGGTATGACTGGGAAAACGCGATGGTGAATATCGATGTTGTCGAGTTTGATACAAAACAATATAAGGACATTCATCCAAATGATGAAGAAAAAATGAAATATTTTGAATCGAACAAAGAAAATTATAAAACAGATCCGCAAATCAAGGTCAGATATGTCCGTATCTCCCCGGATGATTACATTCAGGATATTGAGATTACAGAAGATGCGATCAGGGATTACTATGAGGGAACTCCAGAGGCTTTCACAAGCCCCAAAACAGTTGAGGCCCGGCATATACTGATCAAGACCAACGCTGAAGCGTCCCCGGAACTGGTTGAAGATGCGAGAAAAAAAGCAAATGACATCCTGAAAAAGGCCAGGGATGGGAAAACCGACTTTTCAGAACTTGCCAAACAATATTCTGAAGACCCCAGCAGGGACAAGGGTGGTCACCTTGGTACGTTTACAAAAGAAACAATGGTCAAGCCTTTTGCGGAAAAGGCCTTTTCCATGGAACCGGGAGAAATCAGCGAGCCGGTCAGGACAAGATTCGGATGGCATATCATCAAGGTCGAAAATATAAATCAAGCCCGCATTGCAAGCCTTGAGGAATCCGAGGCGGAAATCAGAAAAAAACTCAAGGATGAAGAGGCAAAAAATATGGCCTATGATGAAGCAGAGGCTCTTTTCGATTCCTCCGTTGACGGGGATGATCTGGTTAATGAGACAAAGTCAAGGGGAATCAAACTTCTTGAAACCGATTTCTTTAGCCGTAAAACCGGGCCGAAAGCGGATATAAGGGATCGCGGGAAATTTATTTCTTCCGCGTTTAACCTGACTGAAACGGAGATAACCGATATCCTCGATCTTTCGGACGGATATTACATTTTGCAGACAATGGACCGAATTCCTGAAAAAGTATCTGAATACAAAGAGGTACAGGATAGAGTGGAAAAAGATCTCACTGGAGCGCAAAGAGATCGAAAAGCATCTGAAGATGCAGAAGCTTTTTTGAAAACCATAAAAGCCGGCAGCAGTTTGTCTGAAGAAGGCACCAACAAAAATCTTAAGGTCACATCCACAGGTTTTTTCAAACGCAATGACTCTATTCCTGAAATCGGAATGGAACGGGATTTAGGCAATGCCGCTTTTCTGCTCTCAAAAGAAAAAAAATGGCCTGAAAAAGTCATCAAAGGAAAAAGCAAGTATTTCGTGATCGAATTTAAAGATAGAAAAAAACCGGAGGCTGAAGGATTTGAAAAAGAGAAAACAGGGATAGTTGAAAGGCTTACCAAGCAGAAAAGATTTAAAGCCTTTGAATCCTGGGTCTCACAAATGAAAGCTTCAAGTGAAATCACAATTGAAGAAGGTTACTATTGATCTGAGGCTCGTGCAGCATGGGAAAACTAAAACAGAAAAAGGATGTCGCTCCGAAATATAAAAGATGCCCGGAATGTTTTGCAAGGCTTCCACTAGATGCTGAGAGATGTTATTCATGCAGCCAGAAAGTAGAGGGTGCAGGCAAATACGGACTTGCGAAAAAACCCTTTGACTGGACAGGATACATCAGGGCAATCGGTTTGTGGGTGCTTCTTGGCATGTATTTATGGTGGGCGTTTTTCAAAAAAGGCTGATTTATGCAAGTATCGCCTGCATCATGTCGCCGGCATTCTCCGCATGATCACCTATGGATCCGATCAGTTCAACAAGTTTGACCATATAGAATATGGTCACCGGATCTGAATCAAGTGTAAATATCTTACTTGTAAAAGCACTCCCGATTCTATCTGCCTCGGCTTTCTTCTCTCTTAGACTGTTTACGCTGCTTTTTATCTTACCCCGCTTCTTTTCAGAATAATTCCTGAAATCTCTCCCGGCCTCGGCCACCATATTGCTCAGTTCTTCGATGGGTTCGATTATTGAATCTACCAGGAGAAAAATATTTTTTTTAAGGTATTCCGGGATTCCCGGATCTGCTTTCCCGGAAAGCCACTCCAGAGACCTCTCGACCGCAATGAGAATTTTGTCTTCCTCCTTCAGGTACATCAAAAGCTGATATTTGTTTATAGACATGGTGCCCCGTCTGGGAAAATGACCGCGGATTCTCCGTTTAATGGCATCCGCCTCGCTCTTCACCTTGATTACTTCCTGCCGGTGCTTCTCGAAAGATACGCATTTGTCGGAAAGAAAACACTCTACCGCCTGTTGAAAAGCCCAGGTGCATTCTTTTACTTTTTCAGTATGCTCGTTCATTCCCTCATCAAAAGGGGATTTTAAAATAAAAGACAATAACGGGATGCGCATCACCCTCTCCTTGTTGTTTTTATGATGTAGAACTGGTCTGCTATAAAAGAATTGAAAACGCAAATCAAGGCATTAATTTAACAGTTGCGGCTTAAACTGTCAAAACCAGTTTCCATTATTTTCGTTATTTTTCTTTTCCAAATAATTCCGGAAGGTTCCATTGGACCAATCCGGTTTACAAGAAGAATTGAGGAATTGGGGAATTGGGGAATTAGGGAATTGAGGGATTGAGGGATCGTCTGATATCTTTCTGTTGATAGCCGTTATAATAGATGATAACAAAATAGATCGCTCAAAAGATGAATGAGGCTGAAGCCAAATTTTACTGAGATGGAGCACCAGAATTAACACGTTTGGGAATAAAGCCTGAAATCAACCATTTTAACGGAGCAAATTCAGATTGTGTTAAAAACCGAAACGAATTGAAATATCGGTTTTGAAACCGCTTCCGAGTTTCTCCGCGAACTCTTCTACCCAAGGAACTTTATGATGATAAAAAAAGCCGCCCTTTTTTTCCTGCTCTCTTCACTCTTTTTTCTGCCTGCCAACTTTGAAAACAAGAGCTTCCCTGTTTGTTTTCTCAACCCGTCCAGTGCGGTCGCAGCGGAAAACAACCCTAACCCCTTAACCATTTGGCCTCATGAGAAGAGTGACCTTGCACCGGACCCCGCAATTATTTACGGACGACTGGCCAGTGGCATGAGATATATACTTATGGAAAACCAGGAGCCAAGAGACAGGGTGAGCATGCACCTGGTTGTTCAGGCCGGTTCCATGAATGAAGATGACCATGAACAGGGTTATGCTCATTTTCTGGAGCATATGCTTTTTAACGGTTCAAAACACTTCAAGCCCGGAGAGCTTGTCAAATTTTTCCAAAGTATCGGCATGCGTTTCGGCGCGGATGCAAATGCCCATACCGGATTTTATGAAACTGTTTATGATGTTTTGCTTCCTGACAGCAAAAAGGAAAGCATGGAAAAAGGATTCCTGGTTCTTCAGGATTATGCAGAAGGAGCGCTGCTGATACCTTCTGAAACGGAACGGGAGGAAAAGATTGTTCTGGCTGAAAAACGTACAAGGGACTCTGCCTCCTATCGAACATACAAAGCGGTTATGAATTTTGAATTTCCGGATGCCGGAATCTCCAAACGGTTTCCCATAGGGCTCGAAAAAACAATAAGCGACGCGAACAGCAATAAGCTGAAAATTTTCTATGATACCTGGTATAGACCGGAAAACATGGCTATCGTCATCGCAGGAGACTTTCAGGCGGAAACAGCGGAAAAAATGATAAAAGAAAGGTTTTCTCCCATAAAACCGAGGGCCCCTTCCCATCCTGCTCCTCCTTTCGGTGAAATCCATCATGAGGGGATAAAACCGTTCTACCATTATGAAAAAGAGGCCGGCAGCACCTCCGTGAGCATCGGCCTTGCCAGAAAGATTCTGGCTGAACCCGACTCCTTTAATCTTCAAAAGCGCCTTTTGATGCGAAAAATCGGCGCTCGTATTGTGCAGAACCGTCTTGAAAAAATGCTCAGAAAGCCGGATACGCCGTTTACGGAAGCCTCCTCAAGTTCCGGAATTTTTCTCCGCCGGATTGATTACAGTGATATTTCTGCAACATGCAGCCCTGAAAACTGGGAGAAAACACTTGCACAAATTGAAAAAACACTTCGAACCGCGCTTTTATATGAATTTGCCGAGGAAGAGCTTGAACGGATAAAAAAAGAATATTTGGCTTCAATGGATAAAGCGGTGAAAGGGGCATCCACCCGCAAAAGCCAGATGCTCTCACGGCTTATCATTCATAACCTCAACAACGACCGGGTATTTCAATCCCCGGATCAGGAAAAGAAAATATTTTCCCCTGTCATAAAACCCTTTACCGCAAAACAGATACATGAGGCTTTTAAAAACAGCTGGGAAACAGAAACAAGATTGATCACTGTCACGGGGAACGCAAAGATTGAACCGGAACCGGAAAAAAGGATATCCAGTGTTTTTAATACAAGCCGCATGGTTGAGGCTGCAAAACCTGATGAAGAAAAAACAGTTATTTTCCCCTATCTTCCCGATCCGGAACAGAAAGGAAAGATTCTGTCCAGAAAAGAGATCTATGATCTTGGAATCATTTGTATTGATTTCGAAAACAATCTGAGGCTCAACCTGAAAAAGACCGATTTTAAGTTAAATGAGGTCCTGGTAAAACTTGCATTCGGAAGCGGCAGGTCAGGTGAACCGAAAGACAAAGCCGGGCTTGCCGTTCTCGGGGGGGCTGTCGTCAACTCAAGCGGGCTGGGAGATTTAAAACAGGATGATCTTGAAAGGGCACTTGCAGGAAAAAACACTCAAATCCGCTTAAATATCGAAGAGAATAGATTTGAGCTGTCCGGGAGGAGTGTATCAGATGAACTGCGACTCATGTTTCAGCTTCTTTATGCCTATATCAATGATATGAAGTTTCGGGAGGATGCTTACCTGCTCACCATGAAGCGTTTTATGCAGAATCACGAAAGACTCGCGCATACGATTGAAGGCGGAATGGCTCTTTCAGGAAAACGTTTTCTGGCCGGCGGCGACCACCGTTTCGGACTTCCCGCAATTGATCTTCTCCAAAAAATCAGCCTGGAGGATATCAGATCATGGATCAGGGCGCCGTTACAAAACAGCCCGTTAGAGATTTCAATTGTTGGTGACTTCGAACCGGAAGAAGTGATCGATCTTGCCGCAACATATATGGGAAGCCTTTCTTTCAGAAAAAATACTGAGGCCGGCATCAAGGATTCGGGGCTGCCCAAATTCCCGAATGCTCAAACACATAAAATAGCCGTCCCCACGGTGATTAATAAAGCCATGATCGATGTGGCATACCCGACCGATGATTTCTGGAACATTTCCCAAACCAGACGTCTTGCCATTCTGGGAGAGGTTTTTTCAGAAAGGCTTCGAGAAAATATCAGGGAAAAACTGGGCGCTTCCTACACCACATATGCATTCAACCGTTCAAGCAGAACCTATAAGGGTTATGGCCTTTTTCAGGCAATCGCCATGGTTGATCCTGCTGAAAACGATAGCGTCGTGCAGGAGATTCAAAAAATTTCATCCGATATGGCAACAAGCGGTATTACAGCCGATGAGATGAAACGTGCTCTTGATCCTGTTGTTACAAGTCTCAAAGATTTAAGGAGAACTAACCGTTACTGGCTGGGCAGCGTCCTGATCGGACTGAAAAAATATCCGCAGCAGCTTGACTGGTGCAGAACAATAATGCAGGATTATAAGTCCATAACCGAAAAAGAGATAGAAAGCCTTGCGAAAAAATTTCTGGACAACCGAAAGGCCGCCATAATTGCGATTAAACCTAAACAGAAAGACTGATTCAGAAACGCTAAAGCGGATTTTTATGAAACAAACCATTTTTTCGGCCATTATTATTACGCTGCTTATTACCCCTTTTTTCCCGGCCCGATCTATTGCCGAAGACAGGCAAAAAGGGTTTACAAACAGCCTCGGAATGGAATTTGCGAATATTCCACCCGGAACCTTCATGATGGGAAGCCCCCCTGATGAATATCAGAGAGCTGAAAACGAAAAACAGCATCAGGTAACCCTGACAAAGGGATTTTATCTCCAGAAAAGGGAAGTCACTCAGTCACAGTGGAAATCCGTCATGGGTGATAACCCGTCACGTTTTTACAGATGCGGCGGAGACTGCCCGGTTGAATTTGTTTCCTGGTATGAGATTCAAGTGTTTATCAAAAGACTCAACAAAATGGATGGCACGGATAAATACAGGCTGCCCACGGAAGCCGAATGGGAATATGCCTGCAGGGCGGGAACCAAAACCCCCTATTATTTAGGGAAATACTTATCCACGGATCAGGCAAATTACAATGGAAACCATCCGATACCCGGATCACCCCGCGGAATAAACCGGAATACGACCATTCCAGTTGGGAGTTTTCCTCCAAACAGCTTCGGACTTTACGATATGCATGGAAATGTCTACGAATGGTGCTATGACTGGTATGGGAACTACGGATCAGAACCCGCAATCGATCCGAAAGGCGCCCCTTCCGGTTTGTCAAGGGTTTGCCGGGGAGGGGGCTTGAGCAGCTATGCAAGACGATGCCGCAGTGCAAACCGGACAAAGCATCTGCCCGGCTATGTTAATTTTTATATCGGATTCAGAATGGCCAAATCTCTATGAAACATAAATATTACAGGTATGGAATGGGCCTTTTAACCAGATATCTTTTTATGATTCTCATTTGTCTGCCGTTTTTGGCCGGAACCTCCAGTGCCGAAGAAGGTCTGCAAAAGGAGATGCCTGAAGATGAATCGATTAAAACTGAAAAAAAACTGGAAAAACAGTATTTGAATCTTTTCCGGAAGCTTTTTTTCAGCAGGTCTTATGACAGCTTAAAATGTCACGAAAACATATACCGTCTTCTGAAAAAGGCTGAAGAGAAAAAGCTGGATCCAGCCGATTTGAGTGTCATATTTATTTTTAATAAAGAACATGACCAGCTTATGCCTATAAAATCTCAAAATGCAGCCGCCTATGGCGTGCACAGGCCCACCATTACGATGCACAGGACCAGAATTGTTCACAACCGCAGCGATCCTCCCGGGCAGTTTCGATATCATGTCTTTGCCGCGATAAGGGACAAGATCATGGACTTTGATTATACGAACAGCCCGAAACAGATACCTGTGCAGGAATACTTCAAAAACATGTTCTCTTCCAAAAAAATGAGCGGGGTTAAACGGCGTGAGCTGTTTGACAATCTGTCTCTCAGGATCATATCTGCAACGGAATATTTACAGACGTACCCCCAGCATACAAGCTGGTATCTGTTTGATCTGGAACAAAGGTTTCCCTCTCGATCGGCAAACGATTACATCAGGGAAATTTCAGGCATGCAAAAGAAAAAATGACAGTCGCATAAAAAGTCAAAATTCTGATGGCAAAGAAAAAAATTCAAGTTCAAGGCGCGCGAATCTTTTATAATACCGTGCACGACAGTGCAGCGGTAGCCGAAGGCGTGCATAGTTTTCCTATTCCGCAATTATACAAGATGAAGCGCAACGCCGAAATTGGAATTTTTACGAAGCCGTCAAAAAATAGTGCGCTTTATTTGGCATATCGCTGCAAAATTCAAGACACCTTGAAAGTGAATTTCCGTCATTTCATTTCCTTTTGAGGCTGCATATGATTTCATCCGGTTTTTCAGGATAACATATCCTGAGATTACACTTATTTTCCCTTGACAATTGACCATGACGAATATAAAAATTTTTAGTTTGACGATGGGCGAATTTAAATCCGCCCGTAAAAAATGTTGATTAACGAAACAAAGCGGTACGGTGCTCACCGGGCGCTGATTGAATATCATCATCAACCATACGATATACATGGGAGTATTCATGAGTACAGAAGATGAAAACATAAAAGAGGTTGAAGCCGTTGAACCAGCCGAAGATGAATCTTCCCGCCTGAAATCTGAAAATCCTGGAAACGGAATTGCAGGAATGACGGTTCTGTTTTTCACCATCGGGTTTGCGGCAAGTCTTATTGTGGGATGGATTGTCTTTCCGAATCTCTTATATTCAAAAAAAGAGCAGCCTATCGACTTTAACCACGTGATGCATATGGAGGAAGTGGATGACGGATGTGAAAGCTGTCATTTTTTCAGAGAAGACGGAACATATTCGGGAGTTCCCAAACTGGATCAGTGCATAGACTGCCATGAAGAGATCCAGGGAGACAGCAGGGATGAGGCTGTCTTCGTTGAAGAGTATATATCCAAAGGGAAAGAAGTCCCCTGGCTGATTTACTCAAAGCAGCCGGACTGCGTTTTCTTTTCCCATTCCGCTCATGTTCGGCTGGCAAAAATGGATTGTGTCACATGTCACGGCCCGATCGGTGAATCGACAACCCTGAAAACGTATGAATATAACCGGATTACCGGCTACAGCCGGGATATCTGGGGTAGAAATCCGGAAAATATGCTGGGTTTGAAAAAAAACACCTGGGACCGGATGAAAATGAATGACTGCGCAGAGTGCCATATGGAAGAAACGGGAAGAAAATCAAGCGTTTCAACCCACAAAGATGGATGTTTTGTCTGCCACAAATAATCCGGCCGGTAACTCCCGATAAACGGGAAATATATAAATCCGGCTTATGCAAGATCATTCCGGATAAAAACCGGTGAGATATGAAACACAAATGTTCGTTCCTTTTTACCGTTTAGCGGGGAAGAATCTATGAAAATAGACAGAAGATATTTTTTGTCACTAGGAATCGGGGCTGCCGCAGGTACGGCTCTTTCACCATTGCCATGGAAATCAATGGATGACTCTTCCATATGGTCGCAAAACTGGCCTTGGACGCCTGTCCCGCCGGACGGAGAGGCGACCTATGAAAACTCAACCTGCACGTTATGCCCCGGCGGCTGCGGTATTACCGTCCGAAAAATAGATGATCGTGTCATAAAAATAGAAGGGAGAAAGGGCCACCCGGTCAATGATGGTGGAATCTGTTCTCTGGGGCTTTCCGGTGCGCAGCTTCTTTACAGCCCGACCCGGTTGAATGGCCCCATGATTAAAGTAAACGGAAGCTTTCAGAAGATATCCTGGGATGAAGCGATCTCTAAAATTGCAGAAAAGCTCACCGATTTAAGATTACAGGGAAAATCTCATACCGTGGCAGCTATTACCGGTTCACCAAGGGGAACCGTTCCGAATCTTTTCAAAAGGTTTCTTGACGTTTATGGCTCTCCCAATTTTCTTTATCCATCATCTTTTGAAGATTCATACTCACATCTGGCCAAAAAGACACACGGACAAAAGGCGCTTCCCGGGTTTGATTTTGAAAACGCCGATTACATTTTAAGCTTCGGCGCAGGAATCATCGAAGGGTGGGGCTCTCCTGTGAGAATGTTTCGAGCGAACAGCAACTGGAAAAGCAGACATATCAAGCTGGTTCAGGTTGAACCTCGCCTTTCGAACACTGCCGCGAAATCAGACAAATGGCTGCCGATCAAACCGGGAACAGAAGCAGTTCTCGCTTTGGGAATCGCCTATGTTATCCTGCGCGAATCTCTTTTTGACCAGGGCTTCATCAATAACCGCACGGATGAGTTTTCCGCATGGAGAGAGGGTGTGCTTGAAACCTATCATCCTGCAAGGGTTGCCGGAATTACCGGAATTGAACAGGAGACAATCAATACAATTGGCCGGGAATTTGCCCGTGCCAAAAAGCCGATTGCCCTTTGCGGAAGGGGAGAAGGCCGGACATCAGAGGGTATAGGCGAGATTGCAGCGATTCAGGCCCTGAACGCGCTTGTCGGCAGTATCGGCATAAGAGGAGGAGCCTTTGCCGTTCCGGAGCCGGATTACATCAAGTGGCCGGAATTTGCATTGGATGAGACTGCAGCAGACGGCTTGAATCAAAAACGAATCGACGGAGCCGGAAGCAATCAATATCCGGACACGGACAGTCTTCTCCATCGTCTTCCCAGAGCCATTTTATCCGGAAAAGGAGAACCGGTAAACGCGATTTTAATCGCTAACGCAAACCCGTGCTACACGCTTCCCGATACACAAACCGTAATAAAGGCGCTGAAAAAAATTCCTTTTAAAGTCAGCTTTTCAACTTATATGGATGAAACAGCAGCCCTGTCGGACCTGATACTCCCCAACCATTCCTATCTCGAGCGCTATGAAGACGTTCCGGTTACATGGAGCCTTGCCAAATCTCTGATCGGTCTGACGATACCGGTGGTTTCGCCTCAGCTGAATACGAAAAATACGGGAGATGTAATTATATCCATTGCAAAGGCAATGAAAGGCAGCATATCCGACGCCTTCCCATGGAAAAATTACACTGACTGTTTAAAAACGACATTGGGGAAATATTGGAATCCGCTTCAAAATAATGGTTATATGAAAATCTCAAATTACAATCCGCCGGAAAAAATGACCAAATTCGTATTTCAGGTTCCTGACAAAACCTTCCCGGTAGACCCGGAAGGGGATGAAAAAGTACTGCCCCTTATATTGATTCCGAATGATTCCATGAGGCTGTCTGCCGGATCTACCGGATCTCCTCCGTTTCTCATGAAAACAGTTTCGGACACGGTTCTGAAAGACA
Organism: Desulfobacterales bacterium; assembly: GCA_030145525.1. Taxonomy (GTDB): domain Bacteria; phylum Desulfobacterota; class Desulfobacteria; order Desulfobacterales; family SURF-7; genus JAQYVL01. Next base: position 4,857 of record JAQYVL010000189.1, on the reverse strand, counting down.
ACGACACGCTGGTCCAGGTGAATCCGAATACCGCAAAAAAATACGGACTAAAGGATGGCGGATATGCCCTCCTGAAAACCCCCAGAGGTTTCAAAAAAGTAAAAATATATCTGAGCCAGGGTATCGGGGAAGGAGTTATCTCATTCCCCAGGGGACTCGGCCATACTGCATATGATAAATATCTGGCTGACAAGGGCGTTAACTTTAACGAACTCATCGGTCCGGTAGAAGATCCCGCATCCGGGCTTGATGTTGCCTGGGGAATAAGGGCGAGTCTGACCAAAGTGTAAATAACTGTATGAGGTCCTGATGACACAAGAACACAGAAAAGCCAAAAAATTCGGAATGGTTATTGACCTGGATAAATGCACAGGGTGTGGATCCTGCATGGTGGCATGCATGGCGGAAAACAATGTGCCATTTAGGGAAAATGAAACCGATAAACTGAAAAGCATAACATGGATGAGGGTGTATAAGCTGACAAACGGCAAACCATATCCCAAGGAGGAGATCTGCTACCTTCCGAGACCATGTATGCACTGCGAAGGCCACAAAGGACATTCCCCATGTGTGACGGTTTGCCCTGCCATTGCGACAGACTATGATATGGATACCGGCATCGTCAGCCAGATTCCGACCCGCTGCTTCGGCTGTCGTTACTGCATGGCGGCATGCCCCTACCATGCCCGCTATTTTAACTGGTGGGATCCGGTCTGGCCTGAAGGGATGGAAAAAAGTCTCAGCCCGAATGTTTCTCCCAGAATGCGCGGGGTTGTCGAAAAATGCACATTCTGTTTCCATCGATATCAGCTTGCGCTGGATAAAGCATATGCTGAGGAACGGCGCGAACTGGAAGAACATGAATACCAGACCTCATGCACCCAGGCATGCCCTTCCGATGCAATTACTTTCGGAGATCTGCTCAATAAAAATCATGCGGTCTATAAACTGAAAAAGAGTACGAATGCTTTTCGTCTTCTGGAAAAACTAGGCACAAATCCTAAGATTTATTACCTTTCCAGTCGTGAATGGGTAAGGCGTGCCGGTGACAATTACCGTCCCGGCGAAGGAACAGGAAAAATTAAAAGCCATCACTGACTTTTTTAAGAAACGATGGTAACAATTTAAATACAAGCATCAAGTAAGGAGCACAAAATTTATGGATTCTGCATTAATACCCGAAGGAGTCAAACGCTGTCCGTTTCCACGGTTTCTCACAGGGCTTGCTGTTGTGGGTGCGGTCCTTTTATGGGGTGTTTTTGCCATGCTGCTTTGCTGGCTCAAAGGCCTTAACCAGACGAACATGAATGACTCTTACGGATTTGCTTTGTGGATCTGGGCGGATCTGGCGATTATCGCACTTGGCGGAGGCGCCTTTTTCACCGGCTTTTTGAAGTATATTGTCGGAAAGGATGAACTGAAAAACATCATCAATTTTGCCGTGCTGATCGGTTTTATCTGCTACAGCTCTGCCCTGCTGATTCTGGCGATTGATATTGGTCAGCCCCTGCGGGGATGGCATATTTTCTGGCACGCGAATGTTCATTCCATGCTTACGGAAGTTGCGTTCTGCCTCTCCTGCTACTTCGGCGTCCTGACCATTGAATACATACCCCTCATACTGGAAAACAGGCAGATTGATAAAATTCCCTTCTTTCATAACCTGGGCCATAACATGCATGAAGTCATGGCTGTGTTTGCCGCGACTGGCGCATTTCTCTCCTTTTTCCACCAGGGATCACTGGGCGGTGTTGCAGGCGTTCTTTTTGGAAGACCGTTTGCATATCGCGAAGGACTGCTTGTCTGGCCCTGGACCTTTTTCCTTTTTACATGGTCTGCTGCGGCCTATGGCCCCAGCTTTACCATTTTCCTTACAAAACTGCTGGAGAAGGTGAGCGGAAAAAAACTGGTAAAGGATAATGTGATCGATCTGCTTGCCAAAATTTCCGGCTGGATGATTCTTACCTATACCATCGCCAAGATAATAGATACCTGGTACTGGATCAAATACACCCTGCCCGGAACCGGATTCAGGCTGATGGATTTCTACGATGACAATATGCTTTACGGGTTATGGATTCTGGTGGCGGAAATTGTGGTCGGCGGAATTTTTCCGGCCTTGATCCTTATCACAAAAAAAGGCCGCAGTACTTCATCGCTGCTGTGGACAGCCGTTATTCTCGCATGCATCGGCGTATGCATCAATCGATGGGTCATGGTTCTCCAGGTTATGGCCGTCCCGGTATTGACCTTTGAAGAATGGGCACTTTATTTTCCGAGCTGGCAGGAAATTGCAACCACGATACTTCCGGTTGCGTATGGTATAATTCTGGTTATGATTTCATACAGATATCTGCCGATATTTCCGCAGGAAAAAGAACTCAATCCGGTTGAGTCTTAAATCGGTTTAAGGAGGATTACATGATTCCGACTAGTTTTGAATGGATATGGGATATGGGGCATATCGTATTTATGGGCGGCCTGTGGTATGCGCTGACCATTCTGGGAATTGGCATGACTTATTGCATCGTAAAGGCTGCAATCGATACCCTTAAAGGAGACGATGGCGGGCATCACAACTGATTTTCCCGATCTGTCCGGTTGATCTAAATGCGTCTACCTGCCTTCTGATGCGGGTAGGCGCTTTTTTTATTGAGGCACTGTAATGGATAAAATTATTGTTAAAGGCGGCCGCAGGTTAAAGGGCACCGTCCGTATCGGCGGGGCAAAAAACGCAGCCCTTCCCATATTGATCTCATCCCTTCTGACGGAAGGCTGGTGTACATATGAGAATGTGCCGGCCCTGCGTGATATCGACAGCATCAAACAGCTCCTGACGTACCTGGGCGCCGATATCGAAACAGAGGGGCACACCGTAAGAATCAATGCCAAAGGTCTCAGCAATCATGAAGCGCCTTATGATCTGGTCCGCAAAATGAGAGCCTCCATACTGGTTCTCTGCCCTCTTGTGGCCAGGCTGAGGAAAGCGCGTGTCTCTCTTCCGGGAGGCTGCGCAATCGGCGCCCGTCCGATAAATTTTCATCTAAAAGGATTGTCCCTTCTGGGTGCGGATATCGAGCTGAACCACGGTTATGTGGAAGCTTCGGCTGACAGTCTGAAAGGAAACGAAATTTACTTTGACATCCCCTCGGTAACCGGAACAGAAAACCTGCTCATGGCTGCCGTCCTTGCAAAAGGAACAACTGTTCTGAGAAACGCCGCCAGGGAACCCGAGGTTGGGGCGCTGGTGGACGTGCTGAATCAGATGGGCGCAAAAATAAAAGGAGCCGGCACATCAATTATAACGGTAGAAGGAGTTGAAAGTCTGCAGCCGGTTTCCATCTCAATCATACCGGATCGAATTGAAACCGGAACCTTCATGGTCGCGGGAGCCCTGACGCAGGGCGATATCGAAATCATCGACTGCGAGCCCGATCATGTGAACGGTATTATCCATAAGCTTCGTCAGACAGGTACGGATATCTCCGTAAAAGACAAAACAATTCATGTCAAAGGATCCAAAAACATAAAGTCAATTGATATTAAAACCCTCCCCTATCCGGGATTTCCGACCGACATGCAGGCTCAGTGCATGGTGCTCATGTCGGTTGCCGGAGGCCTCAGCATCATATCGGAAACCATATTTGAAAACCGTTTTATCCATGTCAGCGAAATGAGACGCCTTGGTGCCGACATAACCGTTTCCGGAAACCTCGCCATGATCAAAGGCGTCCCGGCCCTTTCCGGCGCTCCGGTTATGGCTACCGACCTGAGAGCAAGCGCTTCGCTTATTCTTGCAGGACTGATTGCGCAGGGAACCACCGAAATCAGCCGTATCTACCACCTTGACCGCGGCTATGAAGCGATTGAAAAAAAGTTCCAAAAACTGGGAGCGGATATTCAGCGTATTCGATAGCGGTGCTTTAAGGCGATTATCATAAACATATTCTCAATTTAATATTTGAAAAGTGCCCCCTTTTTTCCTTGTCTTCAATATGAATTACCAGGAACCCTCTAAAACCTTTAGTTCTGATAGGGAAATCTCAACGTGAAAATCTGAGGCTTGTCTGCAGAATGCTATGTTGGACCATTTTATCTTAAAAGCCCCATTTGGTCCTTAAAGTGGAGCCTATAAAGCGAAATATGACTCATTTTTCATATCTCTTGGGTAATAATTGGTTTGAAATATAATTCACTGCATCTTGAACAATATCGATCCTTTCAACAACCTCATCGGGTATTTGCAAGCCGAATATATCTTCAATTTCTATGATAATCTCATATAAATCGAGTGAGCTGACACCAAGATCATCAATAAAGAGTGAGTCATTCATTATTTTATCTTCTGATACACCCAGTTGTTCAGCTATGATTTTGCGAAGCTTTAATTCGATTTCGTGTTGATTATACAATATTAACCTCTGTTTGAAGTTGTTATGACTGAAATGGTGCCTCTACCGAACGTTGCCTGTCACCTGCCGGAAGGGGGATACAAATCTCTTTTTGTATCCCCCCTTGCTATTAAATCTCACAAAAAATTCAGAATCATTCGTCTTTGTTTCCATAAATGCTTAATACATTTTTAACCACTTTTTAATGGTTTTATATACTTCCGGATGACTGAGAAGATCCAAATGGTTCATATTGCGACCGACCCACTGATGGGTTTCAGGAAATAAAAGATTCAATTCAGCATTCTTATGACGCCCCAAAGCACTGCTTAATGTCACGAGACCGTCTCCGATAAAATCATCACCGAGCTTGTTTGATTCTTTGCCGGTGGTTGCGGCTATTGAATAACACTGCACGCCTTCCGGCAGAGGCACGGGGATCCGCTGATCCCCTGAGAATTCGAAT
>JAQYVL010000188.1 GCA_030145525.1 Desulfobacterales bacterium | reverse complement strand
TTCTTTAACTTTGCTGCCGTCTCCTTCATGCGAGGCCTTTGTTTTCATTGACTCCATCATGGCATTTGCAATATCATCGGTTGCTTGCGCCCAGATATCGACAACTTTATTATATTTTTCACCCTGCGTTATCAGACCTTCCGTGTACTGATTACCAAATTCCTCAACCTTGTTTTCCGCATTTTTTATAATATCCCACTTGGCATCCGGTATAATCATATCATCAATTGAAATGGAAAGTCCGCCTTTCGTGGAATATCGGTAGCCGATATCCTTAAGCCTGTCGGAAAGAATTACCGTGGCTTTCGGTCCAGTGTTTCGGTATGCATAATCAACCAGATCACGAAGCGCTTTCTTATCCATTCCCTTGTTTAAAATACGGAAAGGAATTTCAGCCTCCTTCTCTTCTACTTTGAATACATGATAACCGTCTTCTGTCTTAATGACAGGGCTTATTTCTTCTGATTCAAGAGAGAATACAATCTCTGCATCCTCATCGGAAAGTTTAAATATGGTTTTCAATTCATCCTTTTTAAGAAGGCCTGTTTTGTCGTCTCGACCCGGAATAGAATCTTTGGAATATTTTTGAACCATTTCGGCAAAAGATGCGCCTTTCCCGATCTTCGAAACAACAGCCTTTGCGTTCTTCTTGGCGCTCAACCGAATATGGCGTAATGAAACAACCTCTTCATTTGGAATTATTTCCCATAAAAGGATTTGCCCTACAGTGGTATCAACCCTTTTCCCATTCATTCGAACAACAATTTTTGCATGCAGATCAACTGCACTGGAATCATAGGCTGAGCGTACTTCATCTGTGTTGGCGAAAATCATCCCTTCGCCCTTTGATCCTGCAACCGCCGTTGTCAGGTAATATATACCCAGAACAATATCCTGGGTCGGAACAATTATCGGGCTACCGTTTGCGGGAGAAAGAATATTGTTGGTTGAAAGCATCAACACGCGCGCCTCTATCTGTGATTCCACGGATAAAGGGATATGAACCGCCATTTGATCTCCGTCAAAATCGGCATTAAACGCCGTACAGACAAGAGGGTGAAGCTGTATTGCCTTTCCCTCGACAAGAACCGGTTCAAAAGCCTGAATCCCCAGTCTGTGAAGGGTCGGAGCCCGGTTTAACATAACGGGGTATTCTTTTACGACTTCATCAAGCGTGTCCCATACCTCAGGGGTAAGCCGCTCAACCATTTTCTTTGCACTTTTTACCGTGGAAACCACTCCTTTATGCTCAAGCCTGTGGTAAACAAAAGGTTTGAACAGCTCGAGAGCCATTTGTTTGGGCAGCCCGCATTGATGCAGCCTCAGATTGGGTCCAATGGTAATAACGGTCCTTCCCGAGTAATCGACTCGCTTTCCCAGAAGATTTTGTCTGAACCGGCCCTGCTTGCCCTTCAGGGTATCGGAAAGTGACTTCAAAGGCCGTTTATTCGTTCCGGTCACAACCCGGCCATGCCTTCCGTTATCAAAAAGAACATCAACCGATTCCTGGAGCATCCTTTTTTCATTCCGAACGATTATATCCGGTGCCTTTAATTCTACAAGGCGATTTAGCCGGTTATTGCGGTTTATCACTCTTCGATAAAGATCGTTGAGATCAGATGTGGCAAAACGTCCTCCTTCAAGAGGCACAAGAGGCCTCAAGTCCGGAGGCAGCACAGGTATCACATCCATAATCATCCATAACGGATCAACTCCCGACCTCTTGAATGCATCAACGATTTTGAGCCGTTTTGAAAACTTTTTACGCTTTGCTTCCGAAGAGGTATTGCTTATCTCTTCCCGAAGCTCTTTATAAATTTGTTCCATGTCAAGCTGTTCAAGAAGAGCCCGAACCGCTTCGGCCCCGATACCCGCTTCAAACTTGGGCCCATACAGGTCCAGGGCCTCATGGTATTTCTCATCTGACAGAAGCTGTCCTCTCATAAGGCCGGTTTCTTTCGGATCAATAACGACATAGCTGTCGAAGTAAAGGATCTTCTCTATATTTTTCAAAGTGATATCCAAAAGGTTACCGATCTTGCTGGGCAGGCTCTTCAGAAACCAGATATGGGCGACGGGGGAGGCCAGATCGATATGAGCCATTCGATCACGCCGAACTTTGGACTGGATGACTTCAACACCGCACTTTTCACAGATGACGCCCCTGTGTTTCATTCTTTTATATTTACCGCAATTGCACTCGTAGTCCTTGGTGGGCCCGAATATCTTTGCACAGAAAAGGCCGTCCCTTTCCGGCTTGAAGGTCCGATAGTTTATGGTTTCAGGCTTTTTAATCTCTCCGTGGGACCACTCCCGTATTTTTTCAGGTGAGGCGAGAGAAATTTTAACGCCGGAATAAATTTTCGGATCCTTTGGCTTTGCGAAGAAATCGTATATAGTTTCCAATACTTTCTCCTTACTGTTTCTTTTCAACAAGGTTTACATTAAGTCCAAGGCTTTGCAGTTCCTTGGTCAAAACCCGGAAAGACTCTGGAATGCCCGGCTCAAGTACATTCTGCCCTTTAACAATCTTCTCATACATCCGGGTTCTTCCAGCCATATCATCGGACTTGACTGTCAAAAACTCCTGCAAAGCATGTGCCGCCCCATACGCTTCCATAGCCCAAACTTCCATTTCGCCTAAACGCTGTCCGCCAAATTGTGCTTTCCCGCCGAGCGGTTGCTGTGTGACCAGGGAATAAGGCCCAATTGAGCGGGCGTGTATCTTATCATCCACCAGATGATGAAGTTTCAGCATGTACATGGTACCAACAGTGACTTTTCCGTCAAAAGGCTTCCCGGTCCTGCCATCGTATAAAGTGGCTTGTCCTGAGGTATCAACGCCGGCCTCATTGAGAAGGGTTTTTATTTCTTCCTCCTTGGCTCCGTCAAAAACAGGCGTTGCCATGTGGACACCTTCGCAATAATACTTTGCAAAATCGAAAAGCGTGTGTTCATCCATGCTGTTAATATCTTCCAACTCGGGCTCATCAATAAAAATCCGATTAAATTTTTCCTTGAGTTCCTGATATTTTTTCTCTTGGATCAACTCTTCAATCTGACTTCCGAGAACACGCGCGGTCCTCCCAAGATGGATCTCAAGAATCTGTCCGACATTCATACGCGAAGGTACACCTAAAGGGTTAAGAACCATATCTACCGTGGTTCCGTCTTCGAAGTACGGGAGATCCGCCTGAGGCAAAATACGGGAGACAACTCCTTTGTTTCCATGACGGCCTGCCATTTTGTCACCGACGGAGAGCATTCTTTTCATTGCGACATAGACTTTGATGAGTTTAATTACTCCCGGAGGCAGATCATCTCCTGTTTCATACCTGCCGACTTCTTCTTCAAATCGAGACCGGCTGCTATCCTTTTGTGCACGGCAGAGATCAAGAATTTCATGGGCCTTTTCGGTAACAGATGGATCTTTGAGAACGATACCTTCAAAATTCGCTATTTTAATACCTTCCAGCATGGAAGCATCAATACTTTTCCCCTTTGAAAAGATCACTTTTTTTCCCTTATTAAGGGGCATCATGCAAATCTGCTTATCAAGCACTTTTTTGAGCTGCTCCAATGCGATCTTTTCAATGATCCGAATTTCATCTGCCATATTCCTTTCAAGTACTGAAATTTCGGCATCTTCAATGTGCCTGGTCCGATCATCCTTGTCCACACCCCTTCTTGAAAAAATCTTGGCGTCAATGACAATACCCTCCACTCCCGGAGGCACCCGAAGTGAAGTATCTTTTACATCGCCTGCTTTTTCACCAAAAATTGCACGAAGAAGCTTTTCTTCAGGGGAAAGCTGTGTTTCACCTTTCGGCGTTATCTTGCCCACGAGGACATCCCCGGGTTTAACCTCTGCTCCAAGCCTTATAATTCCACATTCGTCAAGATCATTCAGCGTTTCTTCTCCTACGTTTGGGATATCACGTGTGATCTCTTCTTTTCCAAGCTTGGTATCTCTTGAGACTACTTCAAACTCCTCTATATGAACGGATGTAAATACACCATCTCTTACAAGACGCTCACTTACGAGAATAGAATCTTCAAAATTATACCCGCCCCATGGCATGAAAGCGACTGTTACATTCTTGCCAAGAGCAAGCTCGCCCATTTCAGTAGCAGGACCATCTGCAATAATATCACCTTTCTTTACAAACTGTCCTTTTCTGACAATCGGCCTTTGGTTGAAACAGGTGTTCTGGTTGGAACGGACAAATTTTGAAAGATTATGGATGGTAACAGGGCTCTTGTAACGCGTGTCGGATGGATCATGTTTCAATACGACACGATCTGCACTGACTTCAACGACCCCACCATCTCTTTTTGCAACAACCGTAACACCGGAGTCCTTTGCAACAACGCCTTCAATACCGGTACCTACAAGCGGAGCCCTTGTTTGAGTCAAAGGCACCGCCTGCCGCTGCATGTTGGATCCCATCAATGCTCTATTTGCATCATCGTTTTCCAAAAACGGAATCAGTGAGGCGGAAACACTCACCAGCTGATTCGGAGAAACGTCCATCAGCTCGATCTCCTCTGCCCTGACCATCATGAATTCACCTTCGACTCGTGATGTCACGACAGGATTGACATATCGGTTTTTTCCATCAATGGGAGCGTTTGCCTGTGCTATGGGATGTTTCTTTTCTTCAAAAGCGCTCATAAGCCTTACTTCTTCTGAAACGGTAGAATCTTTTACCACACGATAGGGGGTCTCAATGAACCCATAATCATTAACACGTGCATAAGTTGAAAGTGAGACAATAAGGCCAATATTGGGACCTTCCGGTGTTTCAATAGGACAGATCCGTCCGTAATGGGATGGATGAACATCCCTTACCTCAAATCCCGCTCTTTCTCTGGTAAGCCCCCCGGGGCCAAGTGCACTCAGACGTCTCTTATGGGTTGTCTCGGAAAGAGGGTTTGTCTGATCCATAAACTGTGAAAGCTGACTGGTCCCGAAAAACTCTTTTACAACTGCTGAAACCGGCTTTGAGTTGACCAGATCATGGGGCATCAGAGCGTCTACTTCCTGCATACTCATACGCTCTTTAATCGCCCTTTCCATTCGAACCAGACCAATTCTGTACTGGTTTTCCATGAGTTCACCGACCGCACGAACCCGGCGATTTCCAAGATGATCGATGTCATCGACAACTCCCTGCGTGTCTCTCAACTCAACGAGGGTTTTCGCTGTAAGAAGAATGTCCTCCTTCCTGAGTGTTCGAAGATTAGTGGGGGCATCAATGTTCAAACGGTGGTTCAGTTTAATACGCCCGACACCGGAGAGGTCATAATAGGCGGTTTTAAAAAAAAGATGGTCGACAAAATCCACAGCCACCTCAGGCGTTGCAGGATTTCCTGGTCTAAGCCGCCTGTAAATCTCAATAAGGGCCTCTGCCTTACTGTCAACCTTATCCAGTAGAAGCGTCTTTCTTATGGAATCACCGCTGTAGGCGGAGTCAACTAAAAGGAGATCAAATTCCTTTACTTTTGCATTGAGAAGGCTGTCCAGTGTTTCCTCTTCAAGAGAGTCGGCAGGCCGGGCGATAAAAGTATTCTCCTTTTTATCTAAAACAGATGAAGCAAAATACTTAAACAGGATATCATCCCGTGTAATTGGCACCATTTCCATGCCGGAGCTGCCAATTTGCCGAATAGCCCTTTTTGTAAAAATTCTTCCCTTTTTTACAATCACTTCACCGGTTTTAGGATCCTTCACATCACAACTTGATCGTTGACCCTTCAGGGCTTTTTCATTAAATTCCCGGAAAAACTCCTTTTTTTTGATAAATATCTTTTCCTTTTCATAAAAATAATCAAGGATATCTTCAGTGGAGTATCCAAACGCTTTGAAAAGGAGCGTTACCGGAAATTTTCGGCGTCTGTCTATCCGGATATAAACGATATCCTTCGGATCTATTTCCATATCGATCCAGGAGCCGCGTACCGGAATAACCCTTGCGGTGTAGATAATCTTCCCGCTGGAATGAGTCTTTCCTTTGTCATGATCAAAAAACACACCGGATGAGCGGTGAAGCTGACTAACGACGACTCTTTCCGTTCCGTTAATGATGAACGTACCTTTTTCCGTCATCAAAGGGACCGTACCAAAATAAATTTCCTGCTCTTTTATATCGCGTATATTAGAAATTCCGGTATCTTTATCCAGATCATAAACAACAAGTCGAATGCGAATCCTGACAGGTATTTCATACGTCATTCCCCGGTGGACACATTCTTTCACGGAATGCTTGACTTCGCCAAAACTGTAAGAGACAAACTCAAGAGAGGCTGTCCCTGTGAAGTCATTTATCGGGAATACTGATTTAAAAACAGCCTGAAGTCCGATATCTTCCCTTTTCTCAGGAGAAACATCCATCTGAAGCAAACGGTGATATGATCCTCGCTGCATACCGATAAGATCCGGGATCTCAACTATTTTCCTTATTTTACCGAAGTTTTTCCTTATTCGTCTATACGTCAAAGGCTTTCCGGACATACCATCTCCAATTCAATTTTCGGGTCGCTCAAAAAAGGTCAAGGGGTGGCATATCAGCCCCCCTCATTATTTTTCTTTCACAACCCCGTTATTATGAAGAATGTGTTTTTATCAATATAATTATGTTTCGAATTATTTTATTTCAACCTGTGCGCCAGCTCCCTCAAGTTGAGCCTTAACCTTTTCTGCATCTTCCTTGGCGATTCCTTCCTTAACAGGCTTTGGAGCTTCGTCAACAAGGGCTTTTGCCTCCTTGAGGCCAAGACTTGTAATAGCTCTCACTTCCTTGATTACCTGAATCTTCTTGTCTCCGGCTGCAATGAGAATTACGTCAAATTCGGTTTTTTCTTCTGCCGCTCCTGCGCCACCGTCAGCAGCCGATCCGGCAGCCATCATTGCAACCGGTGCTGCAGCAGAAACTCCGAATTTTTCTTCCAGTTCCTTTACCATCTCAGACAGTTCAAGAACCGTCATGTTTGCAATAAACTCAATTACATTTTCTTTCGTTATATCAGCCATTTTTCCCTCCAAGTATTATACAAATCATATTTTTTGTTTTAAAATTTTCTAAAAATCAGGCGGATTCTTTTTGATCCCTGATAGCCTGCATAACATTAAGCAGCTTGACCGGCACGTCGTTCAATGCCCGAACAAGAGCCGTAGGTACGCCGTTCATCACTGACAGGAGTTGTCCCAGCAACACTTCTATAGACGGTAACGATGAAAGGGCCTTGATCTCATTCAGATCGATTATCTTGCCCTCCATAACACCGATCTGGATCTCAAGCTTGTCGTTCTCTTTTGCAAAATCGACAAGTGCCTTTGCAGGAGCAACCGGATCATCATAGCTAAGTGCAAGCGCACTAGGTCCCTTGAAGTAATCCTTTATCAGGGCAGCGTCTGTATCTTCTGAAGCTTTAGTGATAAGCGTATTTTTCACCACCTTATATTCAACATCAACTTCCCTGAGCTTTCTGCGCAGCTTACTGATAGCTGAAACATCAAGCCCTTTATAGTCGGTCAAGATTACAACCTTGGACTTTTTAAAGTTGTCATGCAGAGCTGCTACAATCTTTTCTTTTTCAGTCCGTATCAATTTTTTTCCCACCCCCTTCGTAAATCTGTAAAAAACCGGAGAGGTACCCTTTCAACCAGAGAAGGCTGTCTCTGCAGGCCGGCGAAAGCCGATTAAACACAATTCGTGAACCTACGGTCTTTGACAGTAAAATATTATTATTTCCGGCAACAACCAACCGCTTGCCGGGGCCATTTTCATAAGCTACTAGGTTTTAATGATTTTTCGCAACCGGATTATTTAACCATATCATTGGCCAGTGTTGTATCAATTTTAATTCCAGGCCCCATTGTAGTGGAAACAGCGATGCCCTTCAAATAAACACCTTTTGTTGAAACTGGTTTAAGACGAATCACTTTATCGATGAAAGATGTGAAATTCTCAACCAGCTTATCAACGCCAAATGAAACCTTTCCGAGCGGTGCATGTATGATTCCAGCTTTTTCAACTCTAAAATCAATTTTTCCGGCCTTTAACTCATTAACGGCTTTTGAAATATCAAAAGTGACCGTGCCTGTTTTTGCATTTGGCATAAGCCCGCGCGGACCAAGAAGCTTTCCGATCTTACCGAC
>JAQYVL010000187.1 GCA_030145525.1 Desulfobacterales bacterium | reverse complement strand
AGAATGGCACTTTCATGGTTCTGGAAAGATCATGAAAAATATCCCATGGCGCTTTTGCTTCTCCGGGCGGTTCAATGAGTTTGGGTGTCCATTGACCAAATGGATAGGGCTGATGCTCCGGAAACGTAATGTATAGATCGTCTGCTTCAAAGAAATGAGTGGCCGGCAGGAAGAAATCCGCTTCCTGGGCTGTCTCATTCATATATTAGTCTACACATACTAACAGATCCAGATGCTGCAGCGCTTTTTTTGTTCGTGTTGAGTTCGGAAACACGATTGCAGGGTTGCCGACATCAACAAACAGTGCACGAACCCGGTCTGAGCCGTCCATGAGGATTTCACGGGGAAGTTCGGATGCCGGGAATGAACCGGTTAGATAGGGATGATTTCCGAAAAAGGATCGGGGACGTTTCCCGTGGGTTACGATCCATATCAGCGTGTCCATGTTAAATATTCCGGGGTTGAAGAGAAGACCGCCCTCTTTGTCGATGTTGCCGGTCAGGGCATTCAGTGCTTCAAGCAGCCAATACGTAATGGTTGAATTCGGTGAGACATGGACTCCGAGTTTACCTATAGCTGCCGCAGATTCAGCTCTTGCAAAAACCTCCGCCACCTCAATGATGGTTTTGGCAGGAACCCCGCATAGTTCAGCCGCTTCTTTTGGTGTTCGAAAGGAATTTTGGCGGAAGAATTCACTGCCGGTCGTGTGTTTTTTCAGGAATTCGGCATCGTACAGTTTTTCCGCCATGATGTGGTGGATCATTCCTTCCAGAAGAAACAGATCTTTTCCGGGTATAATCGAAATGTGCTTATCGGCAATTCTGGCGGTCTCTGTCAATCTGGGATCCACCACAATCATTTTCGCGCCGCGTTTGCTCAGGCCCTTTATCTCTTCCGTGATCCCCGGATGATCCAGTGATACAAGGGGATTGTGTCCGAAAATCAGCAGACAGTCGGTATGTTGAATGTCCGGTTGAGAGACCCGGTATTGCCTGCCGAATATTTTTTCCAGTACATAATATCGGTTGGTGAATTCCAGGGTGAGAACATTATAAATACGATTTGATTTGAGGGCCCGGATAAAGCCGGTGGCTGAAGACACATTGAGGGAAGAAAGAGGAGTTCCTGCACCATAGTACATGGCCACTGACCGGGGACCATGCTTTTCGATTATCGGCTTCAATCGTTTGCCGATTTTTTCATACGCTTCTTCCCAGCTGATTTCTTGCCACCGGCCGTTTACTTTTTCACGTGGACTGGTCACTCTTAATGCATCTGACTGGTATTGCGCCATGGCTTTGCCCTTCGGACATAAATACCCCTTTGAAAGTGGATGATCCTGGTCGCCGTGAATTTCGATGACACGGTTGTCTTCAATTACCACTTCCATGCCGCAGGCAGCCAGGCAGATACCGCAATTTGTATATTTCACCTCTCTTTCAGTCATCTCTTATGCCTCCTGGTCTTCTGTTTTTTTATCAGGCCGTTTACGGCTGAAGTAAATGGATTCATCGAAGATGAATCTATAGCACAGTCCGATGTCAATTCACAGATGAAACATCGGCAATCCTGTCTTTCGACTGGTTCCCGAAAACTGGGTTATAAATTGAATACACTCACTGCCGGCTTTTAGAAAATGAAAAAGATTTTATATCTTCCATAATTTTTGAAAAGCTGATATCGGTAATCCTCACGTGCAAATAAACTCAAAAACGGAATGGATTCATGGGAGAGTGGCGGGCAAAAACAAAACTATACTACGGATGGTGGATTGTCGGAGCTCTCTTTATTCTTCTGTTTAATACAGGGGGAATGGGATTCTATGTCTTTCCGGTTTTCATTGAATCCTTCCAGAAAGAATTCGGCTGGACGCTTACTCAAATTTCCCTGTCGGCAGGTATATGGGCCATTGTCTTCGGATTTTCCGGACCCGTCATCGGCTTTATGATTGCCCGTTTCGGAGCTCGCAAAATTATTTTAACCGCGGCAGTTGTAGCGGGTCTCGCTAATCTTTTGTTTGCATCGGTAACGTCCCTTTGGATGCTGTATGTGGCCGCCATGATATCCGGCTTTGTGGTGGCTGGAACGACGCTCATACCCGCCCAGACGCTGATCACCAACTGGTTCAACAAATACCGGGGCCGCGCCATGGGGCTTGCCATGACCGGAATCGGTTTTGGCGGATTTTGTCTGCCTCCATTTAATGAATATTTCATCCGGACCTTTGGATGGAGAGAAGCCTGGCTGTTTGCCTCCTTTGTTTTATTTGTCCTGCTTGTCCCATTGATTTATTTTTTTATCCGAAGTTCACCGGAAAAGTTCGGAATGTTGCCTGACGGAGCTTCAGTAACCGGATCAAAAAACGGATCAACTGATCCCGAAAAAAGTCGTCCAAAGACAGGGCTGTCTCCCAAACGCGCTTTGAGGACAATAGACTTCTGGCTGCTTGCCGGCGTATTTTTATTAATACTTACCGCTTCATCTGCCTTGAGTTTTCATTTCGTTCCATTCGCAACCCTGGAAGTCGGATTTACAAATCAGCAGGGGTCCTTTTTTCTTGGGTTGACAATCGGATTCAGCATTATCGGGAGACTGGTATACGGATGGCTTGCAGACCGCTATAATTTGGTTCCGCTGATGGTTACCATCCTGCTCTTCATGGCCTGCGGTCCGGCGGTTTTATGGATTATTTTTATATACAGCGGCTTTTCAGATGTAAATTATTTGTGGCTGTTTGCTGTTCCTTACGGTATATCCATCGGCTCCAATGCAATCCTTTTTCCTGTTTTAATCAGCCGCTGTTTTGGAGAACTTCACTTTTCAAAAATTCTGGGCCTTTTGATGAGCGGATTTGCCATTGGAATTATCATCGGAATTCCCATGTCCGGCAAAATTTTTGATGTTACCGGCAGCTATGAAATCGTTTTAAAAATGTCATTTTTCATTCTTTTACTTGCCATCATCCTTATACTGTTTGTTCGTCCGGACCGATACCAGGGTGAATTCGAAACCCTTTAGCTGCGTTTTATCATCTTTCCCTCACAACTTCTTCGAAGCATTCCCCGGAGTCATTTTTTAGAGATATTCCGATTGGCTTAATAAAATAACCATTTTTGATCGTGATCATAGCACTGCATGAAAAATATCCTGTGCAGGGCCGGGGCCTTATCGAAACTATCCGGTAACGGGGAATTTTTTTCTTGATCTTACCGAAAAAATTGATTATCTTTTCATATCTGCAAGTGATACGTCCTACTTACTACATAATACGGGGAGAAAGGGCCATATGAAAATTCTCAGAAGCAGCGGTATTACGGAGGAAATATCTCATGGGATATAAAATTGGTATTGATGTCGGGGGCACCTTTACCGACCTTGTTTATACCGGCGGAGACGGTTTGATACATGTCGTGAAGACTCCGACAACTTCAGAGAACCAGGAAAAAGGAGTTCTTCTGGGACTTGGGAAACTGGCATCCCGCGAGAAGCTTTCGATCAGGGACCTGTTGCAAAGAACAGACATCATAATTCACGGGACAACCGTGGTGACCAATACCATGCTGGAGTTTAAAGGCGCAAGGACCGGGCTCATAACTACCAAAGGTTTCCGGGATGATATTGAACTCAGGCGGGGTTACAAAGAGCGCATTTTCAATCCGCGATATCCTGCACCGGTACCCATTGTCAGAAGGCGTTATCGCTATACCGTAAATGAACGGATCGACAGGGATGGCAAGATTCTTATCCCTTTAGATGACAACGAGGTGATTGAAGTTGTCCGCAGGCTGAAGGACGCGGGTATTGAGTCCATCGGAGTATGCCTTTTTTTCGGATTTCTGAACCCCGTACACGAAAAACGAATTGCGGAGATCATTCGGCAGGAACACCCTGATGCTCTCATATCTCTTTCACATGAGGTGCTTCCCCAGATACGGGAGTTTGAACGGGTAAGCACGACACTGGTAAACGCCTATACCGGCCCCAGGCTTAAAAAGTACCTTGAAAGCCTTGAATCGGAACTTCAGGAACTTGGATTTGAAAAAGAGTTTTTTGTTATGCTTTCAAGCGGGGGGATAATGAATGCTGCCTATGCGGGTAAATATCCTGTTTACAGTTTATTATCAGGTCCTGCCGGCGGTGTTGTCGCCTGTTCGCAGTTGATTGGAGAGCTGCTGAACGAGCCGAACCTGATAACCGTAGATATGGGCGGGACAAGTTATGATGTTTCTCTCATTCGCGGCGGAAAGCCGACGGCAACTTCCAACTACTGGTTTTCCCGCTATCGGGTGGCTGTTCCGATGTTGAATATTCATACAATCGGGACCGGAGGAGGAAGTATCGCCTGGGTGGATTCAGGAGGAGCGCTGCAGGTCGGCCCCCAAAGCGCAGGGGCGGAGCCCGGCCCGGCGTGTTATGGAAAGGGAGGAAAAGAGCCGACCGTCACTGATGCCAATTTGCTTCTCGGTTATCTGGACCCGGACTATTTCCTCGGCGGAGAAATCAGGCTTGATAAAGGGCTGGCGGAAAAAACGATTGAGGAAAAAGTGGCCCGGCCTCTGGGTTTTGAAACTATTCAGGCCGCCTATGGTATTTCTCGAATGGTAAACAACAACATGGCCAACGGTATTCGTGTTGTCTCGGTTCAGAGAGGCTATGACCCGCGTGATTTTGTTCTGGTGGCATTTGGCGGAAACGGAGCGGTTCATGCGGGCGTTCAGGCTCGTGATCTCGGGATCAAAAAGGTTATTGTACCCAGAATCGCAACAGCGTTTTCCGCAAGGGGAATGTTGAGTTCGAATATTGTGATAAACAAGGTCCGAACCTATATGGGAAGCTCGGACAATTTTGACCTTGATGCCGTCAATTCTCTTTTTTCAGCAATGCAGGTGGAAGTGAAACAGGAGATGCCCGTGTCCGGAAGTAAAGACAGCGAATTTATGGGGAGTGTTGAGAATCGTTATTATATCGATATGCATTACAAGGGTGAGACCCATGAAATAACGGTCCCTTTAGGATCAAATGACGGTGCTGTGCGAAATTCCGATATCGACGGAGCTGTAAATGCCTTTCATTCAGCACATGAAGCCCTTCATACATTTGCAAATCAGGATGCCCCGGCATATTTTATGAATTTGAGGATTGAGACAATCATCTATACCGATAATCCGCATGTCGACAGGCTTGAATTCTCGGATGAGGATCCGCTTTCCGCTTTGAAGAGCAAACGCGCAGTCTATTTTGAAGAAGAGAACGGTTTTATCGAAACACCGGTTTATAACGGTTCGATCATAAGTTGCGGAAATGTTTTGAAAGGTCCGTGTGTGATCGAAGAACCGGCCACAACGATCGTTATATATCCGGGACAGGTCGCGCGATTAACGGAGTATGATAATTATGAGATATCAATAAAACAAAAGTAAAGGAGTAAGAAAATGAAAGAAGTCGATCCTATCACTGCCGAGGTTGTGCGTTGCGGGCTTGTTACAATCGCAAATGAGATGTGTGATACGATGATCCGAACGGCTACAACTCCTACATTCAGCGAATCACATGATTTTTCCACAGCAATATTTGACAGTCGCGGCAGAATTGTTGCGCTCGCTGACGCGCTGCCGATACATATGGGGGCCAGTAAATTTTCTGTAATGGCGGTACTTGATGCGTTTGGAGAAGATCTTCATTCCGGCGACATCATCATTGTCAATGATCCATACTTCGGAGGATCGCATCTTCCGGACTGGACGATGATGACCCCCATATTTTCCGATAATCAGATCGTATTCTTTCTTACGCGCGCCAGCGATAGACGTCGCTAATTCCGGCAAACTGGTCCCAAGTGAAAAAATGGTCAAACCAATAATTAAATGGCTAAGATGAAAAAAATTGG
>JAQYVL010000186.1 GCA_030145525.1 Desulfobacterales bacterium | reverse complement strand
CATTTTATCCATGCCGCAAGACGAAATATGGATATTACCGTTATCTGCATCAACAACCTGATTTACGGTATGACAGGCGGGCAGGTCGCAGCTACCACGCCCTACCTTGCGAAATCATCCACAACCGCAGCCGGAAACCCTGAAGCGCCTTTCAATCTGCCGCTGATGGCGTATGCTTCCGGGGCAACTTATATCGCAAGATGGACCATGCTCCACACGCGGGATCTCACGGAGTCTATAGAAGATGCAATCAATAAAAAAGGGTTTTCGTTTGTGGAGGTGTTGTCTCCATGCCCGATTAATTATGGAAGAAGAAACAGGGAGAAGTCTATCGAAACCCTAAAAAAATACAATGAAAATACTATTATTAAAAATGGTGCAAATCCCTCGGAGCTTGAGATTGATTTTGACAAGGGTGTTGTTCTTGGAAAGTTTATCGATATTGACAAACCGACTCATTATGAAAAATACAGAAAGCTTTACGAGACGGATCCGGTTTGATGGATTGATTTGAGGATAGGGGGCGCATAACGCTATGGCAGAGAAAAGGGAAACCATAAGACAGGGAGTCATTATAACCGGATTCGGAGGGCAGGGTATCGTTCTTGCCGGACGTATTCTGGGAATGGCAGCAGCGCTTGGCGACCACAAGGAGAGCACACTGGTTCAATCCTATGGCCCTGAATCACGTGGAGGAGCCTGCTGTGCACAGGTGATTATTTCAAACAATGTTATTCAGTACCCGTATGTTGCCATGCCGGACGTTCTGGTATGCATGTCGCACTCCGCATATGAGAAATACAAAGATCAACTGAAACCGGATGGTGTTCTTTTGACCGACAAGGATCTTGTAAGACCGGATGAAAAACGGGACTACTTTTCCATACCTGCCACTCGAATGGCGGAAGAACTGGGGCGGAAAATGATGGCAAATATCATTATGCTTGGCTTCACAACCGCCATTACATCCCTGGTTTCAGTAGAATCTGCAAAGGAAGCTGTAACTTCTTCCGTACCCAAAGGTACGGAAGAAAAAAATATAATAGCATTTACCAAAGGCTATGATTATGGTTTGTCCAAAATAAAAGGGCGAGAAAAAAAGGTCATTGGTCGAGCAGGAGCCATTTCATGAAAAGACCGAAAGATCGTTTGCACAGGGTTATTGTAATCGGTGCGACACCGGCAGGAATTACTGCAACGAACAAACTGGGTGAGCTTGGAATTCCGGTAACACTTGTGGATTCGGATTCAAATATCGACCGGAAACTTTCCAGGGAGGAATGGAAGTTGAAGACCGGCATGCAGTTGAATCATGCTCACCGACCGGGTCTGATTCGAATTTTCAGAAATCCGGGCATAAAATGTATCCTGCCTGCAAGGGTGAATTCCGTAAAACACAATCCCCAGGGATTTAGAGTCAGCCTGACTCAAAAGCAGACTTTTGTTGATCCTGAAAGATGCACTCTATGCGGCCGTTGTCTGGAAGCATGCCCGGTATCGGTAGGTGAAAATGAAAAAGCGGTCACGATTGACAGCCGGTTGAGTTTGCCGGGAAGGGCGGTTATTGACAAACGAAGGCTTCCTCTCTGCCGTGAAAATTGTCCGCTGGGAGTGAATGCTCAGGGATATATAGCCCTTGCAAAAGAAGGGAAGTATGTCGAAGCGCTTGAGATGATCCGGGAGAAAAATGTTCTTCCTGCAATTTGCGGAAGAATATGTACGCATCCCTGCGAAGAGAATTGCCGAAGAGGAGAGCTGGATGATTCTGTTTCAATCCGGAATATCAAACGGTTTCTGGTTGATTATGAGATGGAAAATTCCGAGAACAATTCGGCAAAAAAATCATCCAGGACGGCTGAACCAAGAGATGAAAAGTTTGCAGTAATCGGCTCCGGTCCATCCGGCCTTGCCGCTGCGGCAGAGCTTGCCGGATATGGGTGCCGTGTAACCGTTTTTGAAAAAGAGGAAGAGCCGGGCGGAATGCTCCGTTATGGAATCGGACCCTACCGCCTGCCGAGAAATATACTGGATTTGGAAATAGGCTATATCCGGGAACTGGGTGTAACTTTTCAAACATCCAGCCCGGTGGATCTTGATAAAGATCTTGACCGGCTTAAAAATGAATTTAACGCCGTGATTCTCTGTACAGGAACCTGGAATGACAGGTCTCTTGGGGTTCCCGGAGAAGAATTAGAAGGAGTGGAGGGAAGCCTTTCTTTTTTGACACGTTTTTACCGGGGTTCGGTTAAAAAAACAGAAGAAAAAGTAGCGGTAATCGGTGACGGCAATGCGGCATATGACACTGCACGGACGCTAATTCGAACCGGGGCGGATGTAACACTTATATCCTGGTTTGAAAAAGATAAAATTCCTGCTGATCCGGATGAGATCAAGGCTGCTGATGAAGAAGGCATACATGTTAAGGAAAGCACACAAGTCGTTTCGTTTCTGGGCGAAAACGGAAAGCTTAAACGTATTCTCTGCCGGTCCACAAAACCCGGGGAGCCCGATAAAAATGGTATTGCCTGGCCGGTTATGATCCAGGATGGCGACCCTTTTGAACTTATCTTTGATCGGGCTGTTGTCGCCATCGGACTTGCCGGGTCAACGGAAAAAAGCGGTATACAGGGAGGATTGAGTTCAAGCGGAAACGGCTTTGTTGCAGCCGATGAATCCGGTAAAACAAATATGCCTTTTGTATATGCGGCAGGAGATACTGTTACAGGGCCTTCATCAGTTGTCCATGCGATGGCGGAAGGTAAAAAAGTTGCTCATGGCGTTCTAAAAGAAATATGCCATATTGACATAAAAGATGACAGTTCCAATAGAAGCTGTGACAACGATTTTCAGGAAATTCCAAAAGACCTTCCGAAGCTTTCAAGGGCCTCCATGCCGGAGATACAGCCATCAGGAAGGAAGGGAAATTTTTCAGAGGTCGCTCTTGGCTTACCGGAGTCCCAGATTGTCTATGAATCGAAACGCTGCCTTCAGTGCGGGGTCTGTTCGGAATGTCTTCAGTGCTCCGTAATATGTGAGGCCGAAAGGGCGATCAACCACAGCCAGAAAGAGGAAGAAATAATTGAACACGCAGGAGTGGTGATTATTGCCGATCCATCTATGACGAATCGGGTTCGGGGAGATGATGTCCTTCGAGCATATGGTCCAAAGTCCTCAAAACCCGATGTTTATGCAATGATGATGCGGGGCTTTGCATCTGCGGCAAAGGCAATGGTTCTTCTTGGAAAAACTTCCCAGCAGCAGAAAGGACACGGGCTTTCCTTTTCACAGCCTGATCCAGGACTTTCTTCGGATATCCGCATAGGTGTATTTATATGCAGATGCAATGATTCTTTAGGCTGGCTGGCGGAAATGGACACTTATGTAAATGGGCTTGAAAAGAGGAAAAATGTTGTACATGTGGAAATTATTCCATCAGCCTGTGTACCCGAAGGAATCTCGACAATACTGCGGTCTGTTCGTGAAAAGAACATAACACGCATAGCCCTGGCATCATGTGTCTGCTGTCCTTTAAATTTCATATGCAGTGCCTGTACAGACCAGCGGAGCCGTCTAAAAGAAGCTCTTTTCACATCAACAGGGATCGGCAGGTCCATGGTTGCGACCTGTAACATCAGAGGGGAGGCTTTAAACCTTCTCAAACTGGATTCCCAAAATGCCTTGAAAAGATTTGAGGGGCTTGTGGATCGTTCCATACGGAGCGCTGAAAGTTTGAAGCTTTTTACAACACCCGCCCGAAATTATAATTTTACTACCGCTGTCATCGGAGACTCAGAGGCAGTTGTAACAAGCGCATTGACGCTTGCTCAGGCCAACATGGATGTATATTTCCTGGGGCCGAAGGAGCTTGTGCCAAAGCATTCCAACATCCACTTTTTTGAAGGGGCTGTTGTAAAAGAACTTGGCGGAACCCTGGGAGATTTCCAGATTCGCATCAATTCCGGTGATTTTAACCATATGATACAAGTCGGCACGGTTATCCTTGGAGAAAAATTCAGGAAAAAAATTAAATACGTCCATCAGGAAGGGCTTCCGAGTCGTATTGTTGCTTTTTCAATGCAGAAAGAAGGGGTAAATGGAATTCCCTTTTTCTACCCGGGAATGACTTCCATATCCGGACTTTTTCTGGCAGATCCACCTGGAATTTATATTTCAAACCGGAAGAAAGGTGCCGCTGCTGCCGCTCTATCCGCAGCCGTGATGCCAAGAGGTCCCCGTCAGAGTAAGGGGTATACCGTATCGGTTGATGAGAACTTATGCCGCAGCTGCGGCAGATGCATTGACGTTTGCCTGTACCAGGCAATCACGCTGAAGAAAAATTCCATCGGTGGCTGGTATGCATCGGTCGATGAATCCTTCTGTAAGGGTTGCGGAAACTGTATTTCGGTTTGCCCCTCCAATGCTGCGGACAGCCCATATAGAAGTCAGGCTTTTCTTGAGCGGATTCTTGAAGAAATTTTATTGCAATAGCTTATTTATATTTTATGAAACAGGTCAAAATGGAAAATTTTAAGATCATCGTTTTTTTATGCAACTGGGGCCCTCATACAGCTTACCATGACCTTCAGGATAAAGAATATGGAGTTCCTTCTGAAATAAAAATGGTCAGAATTCCCTGTACCGGAAGGATCAGCAAAGCGCTTCTTTTTAAAGCCTTTGAGATGGGAGCGGATGGTGTTGCCCTTGTTGGATGCAAATCCGGAACATGCCGTTACGGAAGCGGAACGGAAAATGCAGCGATGAATACGGAAGACACGAAAGATATTCTGGAACTTTTAGGGCTTGGAAATGATCGTATGCGCTTTTCTACCTTTCTTCCCGATGAAACCAATTCACTTAAAAGGTTTCTTGAAGACTTTTGTAGTAATGTGAAAAAGCTTGGGCCGAGTCCGATTAAGCCGTCCAGGGAGGACAGGATCAGTGCCGTCCCCCCAAAAAATATGCGTGAGATTGTGAAAGAGCATAATGTGTTTGCGTGTCAGGATTGCGGGAAATGCACTTCTTCATGCCCGCTCGCTTTATCCGGCAAGCAGTATTCTCCCCGGGCGATTGCTGCATCTATTATAGCGGAAGAAATGGATTCCGACGAAGTTCAGAAAGACGTCTGGTCATGTCTTACCTGCGGAACCTGTTATGAAAGGTGCCCGTCTGATGTGAATTTTCCTTCATTTATCCGGGATGTAAGGGGCTGTTTGAGTGATAACGGCTATAATGAATGCCACCAAACCCACGGCGGTTTTTTTCAATCCCTCATGCGGGCCATGACTTTTTCGGAATTGAAATCACAAAAATGGAACAACCTTCCCGGAGATATCAAAATTGATCCGAAAAGCAAAATTCTTTTCTTCGGTGGATGTGCGCCGTATTTTGATGTATTTTTTCGAAATCATCGAGGGATAAAAACATCGAATATTTTGATGGACAGCCTGCGATTATTAAATTTTTTTGATATACAGCCTGCGATTTTAAACAATGAGAGATGCTGCGGACATGATCTGCTCTGGTCCGGGGACAGAAAAAGTTTCTTAAAACTTGCAAAACTGACAGTGGAGTCCATTCATGATCTTGGAATAGAGGAGGTTATTACATCCTGCCCTGAATGTTTTAAAACCATTTCAAGTGATTACGAAGCGAACGGAATCAAATTGAATTTTAAAGTTACCCACATGTACGAGTTCCTGGAAAATGAAATTGATAAAGCAGCGGTTTCCTTTGACGGACTTGACAGGCATATCACATATCAGGATTCATGCCGCCTTGCACGGCACGGCAAGATTAAGGATTTTCCGAGAAAACTGATCAGGCGTCTTCAGCCGGAAAGCTTTACGGAAATGATGGACAGTGGAAATGCAGCTCTCTGCTGCGGAAATTGTGCCTGGACCGGATGTGACTCATTCAGTAAGGCTCTTCAGTCAAAACGGATTCGCCAGGCCCATTCAACCGGAAGCGATCTCCTGGTTACTTCATGTCCCAAATGCCAGATTCATTTGCGTTGCGCAATGGAAGACCCTTTTCTCGGGAAGGAGTTCATGATGGAAATGCAGGATTTGACGAGTATAATCGCAAAGACCATTTGCTGGGACTAAATGGTAGGATTGACAGGTGAAAAATATGCTGGAAAAAGTGTCAACAAGTGATGACGGATCCACACGGATAGGTGTTTATGTCTGCAGATGCGGTTTGAATATTGCCCAGACCGTTGACTGTAAAAAAGTTGCTGAAAATGTATCCGACATAGATGATGTTGCGGTTTCAAAAGAGATTCCCTATGCCTGTTCTGAACCGGGTCAGGTGGAAATCCAGGAAGATATTGCAGAGCACAATCTGAATCGGGTCGTGATTGCCTCCTGTTCTCCCAGGCTTCATGAGCCCACTTTTCGCAATATGATGGTGGAAGCCGGGCTGAATCCGTATCTTTTTGAAATGGCCAATCTTCGGGAGCAATGCAGCTGGGTTCATATGAGGGAGCCTGAAGCAGCCACAAAGAAATCCGAAGATCTTGTCCGGATGGCGATATCCCGGGTTCGACTTCTTTCACAGCTTTATGCGGAGACGCTCCCTCTTACAAAACGGACACTTGTTATCGGCGGTGGAATTGCAGGAATCCAGGCAGCATTAGATCTTGCCGATAACGGGTATGAGGTGGTTCTCGTAGAGAAAAAGCCCTCCATCGGCGGAATGATGGCGCAGCTCGATAAAACATTTCCAACCATGGACTGCTCCATCTGAATTCTCGGTCCCAAGATGACGGATGTCGGTCGGCATCCAGGAATAACACTCCACACTATGAGTGACGTGGCGGAAGTAAAAGGTTATGTTGGAAATTTTAAAGCCAGAATTGTAAAAAAAGCAAGATATGTGATTGAAAAGGAATGTACTTCCTGCGGTGACTGTGCCACAGCATGCCCGGTCGTTTTCCCGGACGAGTTCAATGTCGGGCTCTCTTCCCGAAAAGCAATCTATAAATCTTTCCCGCAGGCAGTTCCTTCTTCTTATGTAATCAATATGAATGAGTGTATGGGACGGGGCTGTTCCAAGTGTCTGGATGCCTGTGATAAAAACTGTATCGACTTCCATATGTCGGATGAAGAGATCATGGAAGAGATAGGCTCGATCGTTGTTGCCACAGGGTTTAAGCCATATGATCCCAGAGAAATGGATGAATACGGCTATACCCGTTTCCACAATGTGGTTACCAGCCTGGAGTTTGAACGGCTGGTAAATGCAGGAGGACCGACTCAGGGGGAGCTTATAAGGCCGGGAGACAGAAAACATCCGCAATCTGTTGGGTTCATTCAATGTGTTGGTTCGCGATCTCTGCGAAAAGGAGGAGAATACTGTTCGAACATCTGCTGCATGAATACCATCAAAAGTACACTGGTATTGAAAGAGCATTATCCGGATATGGATATAAAGGTTTTTTATATCGATATCCGTGCGTTTGGAAAAGGGTTTGAAGAGCTTTACAATCGCAGCCGGAAGCTTGGTGTCCAGTATGTAAGAGGCCTGCCAGGGTCTGTTGAAGAGCTTCCGGACCGTTCCATGCGAATCGCCGTTGAAAACACCTCAAACGGTAAAATCGAATTTTACGATCTCGACATGCTGGTTCTTGCCCTTGGCATTGAACCTTCTTCCGGAACCCGGAAGCTTCAGGAAATGCTGGGCCTTCAGCTTACTCCTGACGGGTTTTATCTGGAAGCGCACCCAAAACTCCTTCCGGTTGATGCTGCAACACGGGGGGTCTTTTATGCCGGCTGTGCCGAAGGCCCAAAGGATATTAAGGAGTCGGTTACCCAGGGGTCTGCTGTAACGGCAAGGGCGATTCGGTTGATGCATAGAGGAGAAATCGTTTCCGAGCCCATTACATCGGAAGTAATTATAGAACGATGTACCGCTTGCGGGAAATGTGCGGAAGTCTGTCCTTATAATGCGATAACGGTGGATAAGAAAATGAAAACGCCAGCCGTTGTCAATACGGCGGCATGCGCGGGCTGCGGTACATGCGGCGCGGAATGCATTTTTGACGCAATTGTCATGAACCATTTTACCGACGACCAGATCAACCGGCAGACCGATGCCATGCTGGAAGAAGATGCGGGTGAGAAGATTGTCGTTTTTGCGTGCAACTGGTGTTCCTATGCTGGAGCTGATTATGCAGGGGTTTCAAGAATACAATACCCTCCCAATGCAAGACTGATTAGAACCATGTGTTCCGGTCGTGTGGATGAAAAGTTTATCTGGTATGCGTTCGAAAAGGGCGCACCAATCGTTCTGGTCAGCGGGTGTCATATTGGAGACTGCCATTATATCAACGCGAACCTTTGGACCGAAAAAAGAGTGGCAAAAGTTCGCAAAAAAATGGAGAAACTTGGCTTAAGGCCTGAACGGCTTCAGCTTGAATGGATCAGTGCTGCCGAGGGCCTCCGTTTTTCAGGAATAATGAAAGAAATGGAAGAGCTTCGTACAACCGTTTCACAGGAGGAAATACGGGAAACGGTTGAAATTTTGAAAGCCAGGAAGCAAAAATCATAATCCTAAAATGATCGTTTCAAGTTTTAAGAAGGTTAAATTTAGAAATAGCTGAAGAGGATTCTATCCATTTGAATTCTTGACGATTTTGTAAAAAGTCAAAAGTTTGATGGCAAAGAAAAAAGTTCAAGTTCAAGGCGCGCGAATCACGAGAAATGAGGTGTGGTTAGCCTACTCACGCCTATCGGCTACCGTTGCGCTTCGCTTAACAGTACTGACGAGGGATGACGCAGTGCGTTGTTTCAAGCCGATAGGCGCAACCGTCAGCGCTAACCGCAACACAGAAATTGGACTTTTTATGAAGCCATCAATGGTTTTATTATTATGGCGGGACTGGACTTAAAAGTTGAGTGTTACTCCGGATACCGGGGAGAAGAAACACCCCGGAGCATCCGGTTCGGTTCACGAAAAATCGAAGTCAAGAAGATTCTTGATCGGTGGCTTTCACCAGACCATCGCTACTTTAAAATTATGGATGAAGATGACTCTCTGTATATCATCCGTCATGATGTAATATCCCGGAACTGGGAACTCACCTTTTTCAAACAGGCAGATCATGACTCCGGCGGTAAAATTCAAGAGGAGTAAAAATTTAAACTCGATCTGACAAGTTGTGATGTCGGGTTTTATCGCCATTTTTTGTAAAAAAGGGGAAATCAATTGTAAAATCTGTCCCCCGAATTTGCAGGCAAAAAAGAGCGTTCACAAAGATAGAACACAGATTTTTGCTGAAGTATTTTTTTAGTAGATATGAAGGGAAATCTCAACGACGAGCTCACCTGGACCGAGGGCC
>JAQYVL010000185.1 GCA_030145525.1 Desulfobacterales bacterium | reverse complement strand
TTTTTACCTCATCTTCAATAGCAGACCGTTCCTCTACCGCTGCTTCCGGTCGACGTGCCCGAGCCGTATTGATCTCGATCCGAAGCTCGTCAATATTAGACCAGAGATGAGGTATCACACGAATGAATGCACTCTCCACCTGGTTGCGAAGATCAGGTTGCTTGCCTTCCTTCTTCAATTCCATTAATGTATCAGCCAGCAGGTGGGGATCCTTCATGACGCGTTGCTGGTTCGAGAATAGCTGCAATTGCAAAACAAGGCGATCCTCCGCATTGGCTTTAACCATTGCTTTTTTGTATCGTTCATTGACTTTGACGGCTTCGTTAATGCGCAACAGCAATTCGTTGGCGCTTTCGCCCACCATTGCAGAAGGTAATTCACTCACAACCTGAGTATCACCCAATGGTTCTGACGCCTTCTTTTCAATTGCAAGGCTGTCGTATGCGGCAGACGGGATCCACTCTAATAGAATGAACAAAACCATAAAAATTGTAATTCTCAAAGCATTCATAATGAACCTCATCCGTCTAATGGATTAGTAAAAATGCGATCCCAATTCCCCGGCCCCGGTTCAGCATTTGATACGTCAAATACGAACATAAGCGGCCCCATTGGTTGCAGAATGACTATCGGATTCGCATTAGGCTTAACACGGCGCCCATAAATTTTTCGCCATCGGTAAGGGGGGCCAACAAAAATTAGGTGTATCCCGTTTTTAGACCATTTTTTAAAGAGAAAAATTTAGGTCTGGTCAAAGTAAGGAGGCAGCATGAGTAGAAAGTGTTACAGTCTGGAACAGATTGCAGCAAATACCAATCATAGAAAGACAGAGAAGGTAAACAGGACCCTGCCTTTTTTCAATGTTGAGATCTCCGTTCATATCTACTGATTAAATGCCTTCCTCAAAAGTTGTTGTATATCTTTGAGAACGCTCTTTTTTTCCTGCAAATTCGGGGGACAGATTTCACAATTGATTTCCCCTTTTTTACAAAAAATGGCGATAAAACAACATCACAACTTGTCAGATCAAATTTTAGTTTTTACAGTTTAACCGGTTCGTGTTTATACAACGGATATAATCTCCTATTGTGTTATCGTTTCGCAATCGCATTCAACTGCAGGGTGATTGGTTTGTCTTCTTCACTGCTGCCTGTGAACCGGATGGGGCCGGGACGCCGGTAATCGTCGTCTCCGGATTCGGCTGCCAGCCATTTTTCACGCAGCGCTTTAACCACCTTGAAGGCAATGGATTCAGTATCGACAATACTTTTTTCAAGAACAAGCGTGAGCTTTCCTTTTCTTTCTTCAAGCCTCATCAAAGGAGCAATAGGAATACCGATGGGCTTCCAGTCTGAAAAATCATATTCAAGGTTTTTAATGGCAGCCATCTGTCCTGTAGCTCCGTTTGCGATGAGAGAGAAAACGGTTAATCCGAGATTGTAGGTGTAGTTGCAGTCAAAGCGGCTTGGGTCACTCCCCCTTCCGTCGTATCCATAAAAATGGAGCTGTGTCTTGAACTTGGGGACCGACTTCTTATAAATTGCCGCAACCGCCTCCGGTATTTTCTCTTTCTTCTGAATCGCATTTTCTTTAAGGAGTTCCTGCCGAAGTGTTTTTTCCGACATGATGGACTCCTTGACCAGCAGATAGGAGTTTTTATCATAGTTTCTAAACAGCACGGGCCCGTAAAAGTCGGGATCGAGTCCGTCGTGTTCAAGTGTTTGCCGGTAAAATTCCCTTTCGATTCCGATTTTATACTGACCTTTTTCTTTGAGTATCGTAAGATAGTCCGTTACGAGCCCCATGATAATTTTATCTGTTTCAACTTGAGAAAATTGAAAATTGCCATGGCTGTCCCTTTCCATGAGAAGCCCTTCCTGAAAAAATTCAGGGATATCATTAAACAGGTCATCATCTCTTGTATTCCATACAGCGAAATTTTTATCTTCTCTGGATTGCCGGGAAAGCCTTCGTAGATAACCCAGCTTGTCTTCCAGAGAGGGGAATCCTTTATGAAATGTTTTGTCATGTGTATTGTTATATTCGGCAATGATTACATTTAGTTTGGTGATGAAAATCTGGATTTCGTTAATAAACTCCAGAACTCCTTCCGGAATGACCAGTACACCAAAATTTTTACCTGCGGCGGCTCTGCGGACAATTCCATCACAGATCAGCCTGGAAAGGTGACGCAACGTCATTCCGTATGCGGTATAATCTATAGTACCCTGCTTTTCGGCTTTTTCAACCCTTCTTTTATCAACATAATCGGCAAGATCTTCACCGATAAGCGTCATGTTTGCATGTGTTTGCAGAGCCACTTCAAGGGCCAGGTGGCTGGCAACCCTTCCCATAACTTTGCAGATATGCCAGTATTTCACATCCGAGCTGCTGTCAGTGCAAAGATTGCTTATATCTTTTGAAAAGGACCTCGCCGCCGTATGGAATCCAAAAGACATGGCGCATAGAACCTTTCCCTTAGCGCCCTTTACCTGAATGTCACCGTCAATTGTTTTGGGTACGCCGATAACCTGGACGCCATCATTTTTCATTTCCTGCGCCAGAAAGGCTGCGTTTGTATTTGAATCATCTCCTCCTACTATAACCAGTGCATCCAGTTTGAGTTTTTTGCAGGTTTGTTTTGAGAGAAGCATTTCTTCATTTGTATCAATCTTGGTCCGGCCGGTTTTGATCATGGTGAAACCGCCCAAATTTCGGTAACGGTCTACAATGTCCTGCGTAAGTTCCATGGATTCATTTTTAATTATTCCATCCGGTCCCAGTATGAAACCAAAAATTTTATTGTCAGGATTTGCTTTTTTGGCAGCATCAAAAAGGCCGGATATTACATTATGCCCACCAGGAGCAGGTCCCCCTGAAAAGACAATTCCGATTCTTCTCGGTTTGGAAGATTGCTCTTTTATTGATTCCGAAGGGGAGTCGGTAGAACGGATCGCCTGAACTTTGTTGTCTATAATCCCGGGGAGCTGATTTTTTGTTTCCCTGTCTATATCAAAAGAATATTCATCCAGGTCTTCAAGAAAGGTATATGGTTTTTTGAACACATCGCAAACAGGAGGGCGGTATTCTCTTCTCTCCAGAAGTTCCTGGTTTACTTTGCTGGTAGCTTTTTGGATTTCCGGATTATTCAGCAATTCATCTATGGCAATAGATTTATTTTCAGGCATTTAACTCCTCCATCCTTATTAGCTTGATCTGATTCAGCTTAATTTTTTTGATTGTTTTTTCGGCTGTTTCTTATTTTTGAAGCATATTCCCGTTTTAATGGCTTACAAAAAGATTGAACTGCAAATCGGTTATTATGGCGTAAAATAATACATGGGAGCTGATATGTGTGTCAAGGCAAGGTTACACGATGTGGCTGTTTATGATGTCTCTGCCCGAAGCCTGTTTAAAATCAACTACATACTATATATTGTATCCATAATGTGCAAAGACCCCTCTACCTTGTGCTTTTTCCTTTACAAAATCGCTGTTTTTTGTTATCTGTTTTGGACAATAATAAAATGTCAATCAAAGATGAGTGTGTACGATTTAAATTTCGTAAAATCAAACTGTTGAATTTATATTTCAAAACAGCGCCTGTTGGATGCAGGCACGAATGTTTCAGATAAAGAGAAGCATTACATACTTCGAAAGATTATAACAGGGGATCTTGCTGTATGAAACTTAAAAAACTAGAGATGTCAGGATTTAAGTCATTTCTTGATAAATCGACGATAAGTTTTCCTGCCGGGATTTCAGCAGTCGTCGGTCCGAATGGATGCGGGAAAAGTAATATTCTGGATGCACTGAAATGGGTGATGGGCGAGCAGAGTGTAAAACAGCTCCGAGGGAAATCCATGGAGGATATTATTTTTTCCGGTTCACGCGGCAAGGCGCCTCTCAATATGGCCGAGGTCTCGCTTACGCTTTTAAACGATAATGGATCGGCACCGGAGGAGCTGAAGGACTTTTCAGAAATTATGATCACCCGCCGCCAGTATCGTTCAGGTGAAAGAGCTTATTTTTTAAACAAGCAGCCCTGTCGATTGAAGGATATACATAATATATTCTGGGGCAGCGGGATGGGAGCAAGATCATACGCGGTAATTCAACAGGGAAATATCGGGGCCATTACCGATGCGGGGCCGGAAGAAAGACGTGCTTTTATCGATGAGGCTGCGGGGGTAATACGATACAAAAATCGCAAGAATGAAGCGCTTCGGAAAGTGCATGCCACCAACCAGAATCTGCTGCGTGTCAGTGATATCATCGCGGAAGTCAAGCGGCAGATGAACGGTTTGAAAAGGCAGGCCAAAAAAGCGGAAATATACAAAACGTTCAGTGAGCACATTAAAGAATTTGAGGTACTGGGCGCTGCTTATTACTACGATGAATATACCCGCCGGATTGAAGAAACCGACCTTTTATTAAAAGAGCTGAAAGATACAAATATCGGGCATGAGTCACAGTTGAACGCAATAGACGCCGCGATTGAAAAAATTAAATTTGAGCGGACCCAGAAAAGCCAGGAGATTGCAGCGCAAAAATCACGTAAGTTCGAAGTTCAGCGTAAAACAGATAAAATTGAAAACGATTTGGCCCATCTTAAAAAAGGTGCGGAAACCTATAAAATTGAAATCAGAGGACTTGAAGATGCGTGGATAGATCTTGGAAAAAAGAACGAGCAGATCGAAAAGGAAGTCGTTCAGGTTCAAGATGAAATTAACAATCTGGCCGGCAAAACCGAAAAGGAAAAAACGATTCTTGAAAATGAAAACAGCTCATTTGAAAAGATTCGGGATCATCTGGCATCCATGAACCAGGATCTTGAGAAAGAAAAGAATCGTCTCATGAATCTCGTGGCAGATGAAGCCAGATATAAAAATACCTATCAGAACGCATCCAATAACAAAGAGGGCCTGAATCGACGTCTGAAAAGAATGGATGAGGAAGAGCTGCAGGCGAGCCAAAAGGCAACCGAACTTGAAAAAAAGGAAAAGGAATCGTCAGGTGAACTTGAAAAATTCAGAGAAGAGATAAGAAAGCTTTCAGAAAACATTCATGAATCAGAGGAGTTGCTTAAAGAAAAAAACCGGGCGCTTGCCGGTCAGATAAAACTGGTCCAGACTCTGGAGATAGATCAGAACAAGGTTAAGTCCAGACACTCCACCCTTGTGAAAATGGAAAAAAATTATGAATGGTACAGGGATGGCGTCAGGGCCATAATGAAGAAGGACGAGGCCGCGAGGGCCGTTTCCGATGGTGTAAAACCAAACGGTGTGCTGGGTTTGACAGCAGACATCATTTCACCGAAATCAGGGTATGAGGTTGCGGTGGAAGCTGTTCTGGGTGAGTCGCTGCAATATATTATCGTGGAGGACCAGCAGGCAGGCGTTAATTCAATTGATTATCTCCAGGAGAGCAGTACAGGGCGAAGCGGATTTATACCGGTTTCAACAGTAAAAAATCTGAACGTCGGTTCTAAAAAAGAGTCTGATTCGGACAGTCATCTGTTGAAGTATACCAATATCAAAAAGGGATATGAAAAAATTGCAGAAGCTCTGCTGGGGCATGTTATTGTAACGGAAAATATTTCGGATGCCGTATCGGCATGGAACAGCAGCAACGGGGCAGGGCCGCAAACTATTGTCAGCAAAAATGGCGATATGATTTCACACCAGGGAATCATGATCGGTGGAAGTCAGGACAAGCTTTCCGGAATTCTGGCCAAGAAACAGGAAATAAAGACTCTGGAGAAAAGGATTGCAGAACTTAATCAGCTTCTGGAAAAAGCCGGGCATGAACAGAAAGAGCTGGAATCCTCCTTGCGTAAGTATGAAACCAATCTGCAAAAACTTATAGAAGAAAAAAACAGCGCTGTTCGAGATGAGACAGAGGCGGAGAAATCGCTGTACAAGGTAAGTGAAGATCTCAAGCATGCAAAACGTCATCTTGAAATTATTCGCCTTGAGC
Organism: Desulfobacterales bacterium; assembly: GCA_030145525.1. GTDB lineage: Bacteria > Desulfobacterota > Desulfobacteria > Desulfobacterales > SURF-7 > JAQYVL01. Next base: position 1,656 of record JAQYVL010000185.1, on the reverse strand, counting down.
AGGAACAGCTTTCTGGAGAGGAAAGTGACCTCAATGATGAGATGGTTCGTTATAATCAGTCTCTTGCCAGGATTGAGCAGGAGGTAAAGACCGCACAGGATCGCGTTGTGGAATTGACAGAGAAGATCGAATCCGTTTCCCAAAGCCTGAATGACCACAATCAGCTCGTGGTTGATATCAAGCTCAACCTGACCGCACTCCAGGCAAAATATGACAACAGCAATCATACCCTGAAGCGGCTCAAAGAGTTTCAGGATGATGGTATCAGAAGGTACGAACAATTGTCGCAAGAGATCGATCTGAAAAAGAAAAAGACGATTAGCAGTATGGAGGAAATCGAAAAGTATGATCAGATACTTCCAGGCATGTATGGGGAATACAGGGAGTTGGAAAAAGATCTCGAAAAAAACGAGACGGATTACAAAGATATCGATGAAAAGCTCCAGGAAAGTGACAATTCCGTTTCAGAGATAAAGAATAAACGTGAAGGGATTCTCGAAAAGACCCGCTATCTTGAAATGGAACAGTCCCAGAGGCGCATCAAACAGGAAAACATTGCCGGCCGTCTGGAAGAGAGGTATCATCGTTCCCTGGCCGATTTCAGGCTGGAGATGAAAGAATCCCTTGAAAAAAACGAGATGTCCATTGAAGAAATGGAAACCAAGCTTGCCGGGTACAGGGAAAAGATCGAAAGAATCGGCGATGTAAACCTGGGTGCCATAGGTGAGTATGAGGATCTGAAAGCTCGTTTTGAATTCCTTTCATCGCAACAGGAAGATCTGGTAAAAGCACTGGATGATCTACAGAAGGTGATCAGAAAGATAAATCGGATTACCCAGGACCGGTTTATGAAAACATTTGAACAGGTAAACGAAAAACTGGAAGAGGTTTTTCCAAAACTTTTTAATGGCGGCTCGGCAAAACTCGTGTTGACGGAGCCGGACAAACCGCTTGAAACAGGTGTAGAGTTTATGATTCACCCACCCGGTAAAAAGCTTACCCGATTGAGTCTTCTCTCCGGCGGTGAAAAAGCGCTTTCAGCGATCGCTTTTATTTTTTCTATATTCCTTATTAAACCAGCCGCATTCTGCTTGATGGATGAAATTGATGCACCGCTGGATGAAGCAAATATCGAGCGATTTAACGAACTTGTCAAGATTATCGGCGATAAGTCTCAGATAGTTATGATTACGCACAATAAGAGGACAATGGAGTTTGTCGACACCCTGTTCGGAGTAACAATGGAGCAAAAAGGGGTCTCCAAAATTGTATCGGTCAATTTTGATCGGGCGAACTGATATCTTTGAAATCCATTTTACCAAGTTAGTTCTTTACAAAAAACAATAAATTTATAATAAAGCGATCAGATATTTGATGGCGTTTTAATTATTTTGTCAGATATTGATGATAAGCTCGTAAAAAGTCGTGGAACAGACGGCAAAGTAAAAAGTTCAAGTTCGAGGCGCGCAAATCTTGTATAATGATGCATAGTTAGCCTATTCGCAATTATACAAGATGAAGCGCAACAAAAAAATTGTACTTTTTACGAAGCCGTCATTGATGATAGGAAAGGCTAATGGGGAACATTCTTGAACAGGTAATCCAGTACTGTAATCTGGTATGGGAGGGCCTGAATGATTATTTAAACGAGATTCC
>JAQYVL010000184.1 GCA_030145525.1 Desulfobacterales bacterium | reverse complement strand
TGAGGGAGCCTGCGACCGAGTTTTTCAAATTTAGCGGAGCAAATGGTAGAACACTCAAATGCCGCAATCAACTAACGAAGAGGTTCTTGATCACAGTGTTCAATCTGTTTATGGAAACAGCTGATAATCATGAGTCAGTGTCATCTAAGTTAATTTTGCGAGCTTTGCGGATTTTTGAACACCTAAAGTAAATAATCCAACCGTGAAATCCCGCTATGCGGGAGCGTGAGAATGTCTTTTGCTTTCCTGTGGCTTTGCGTGACATTTTGACTTTTTACGAAGCCATCATCTTACTCGTTCTCGTACCCTTCCCACTTTGCATCGATTTCCTGCTGTACCTCTTCTGTCCGCTTGTCGGACAATGCTTTGAACCGGGATTGTGTTTTAAAATATTCTGCAACCGGTTTTCTTTTTTTGCCGATAAGCTTTCTGGATGGGCCTGTAAGTTTGAATTTTGAATGCTCAATTTCATACAGGTCGTAGAGACCGGTCTCCACTGCCATTTTGCCGATCTTTACCGTATATCGCGGTTCAAATCCCCAGCCGGCAGGGCAGGGCGTATGAACGTGAATGTATCGCGGACCTGAAATGGTTTTGGCTTTTTTTATTTTATCGTACAGGTCAAGGGGATAGGCTGCTGAAGCGGTTGCAACATAGTCAATTCCATGAGCGGCAATGATTGCGGGAACTTCCTTTTTTTTCTGAAGTTTTCCACGGATTGGTGTGGTTGTGGTAATGACTCCCTTTGGTGTCGTCCCGGACCGCTGAACACCTGTGTTCATGTATGCTTCATTATCATAGCAGATAAATATGAAGTCTTCACCCCTTTCACAGGCTCCGGAAAGGGACTGGATGCCGATATCACTTGTTCCGCCGTCACCGGCCCAGGCCACGACGGTCGTTTTTTCTCTTTTCTGCGCCCGCAAAGCCCCCAGAACACCAGTTGCCGCGGCAGCGGTTGATGCAAAGGTCACATTCAGGCAGGGCAGTTGTGTTGCTGCGATGGGATAAAGCCCCTGCAGCACAGTCAGGCAGCTTGGCGGCACAACCAGTATGGTATCCCGGCCTAGTGCCTTGAGACCGATTCGATATATGATGCTTAAGCCGCAGCCGGAACATGCCCGGTTGCCCGGGTGAACCAGTTCTTCTTCCGGCAGATTGAGTATGGTTGTTTTTTCTGTCATTTCTGATTTCCTGTATTCATATATTATTTAGTTACATTTTCAGACCTATCCATTGGGGTTCGTCCCCTATTTTTCCATCGTCCTTGCATGATGCCATGAAGGAATTGAATAGATCCTGTGTTTTTATCTCCCTTCCACCAAGACCCAGTATGTAGTTGTGGACAAAAGGCTTGTTTCCGCTGTTGTAGAGGGCAGACTTGATATCGGCAAATAATGCTCCCTGGTTTCCGTAGCTTAATGCTTTTTCAAATACGACTACTCCTTTTGCCCTGGAAAGCGCATTTGCAATTGCCTGGTCCGGAAAGGGCCTGTAAAGCCGGATTCCGAAGACGCCTGCTTTTATTCCTTCCTTACGCATCATATCCACAACATCTCGCAGCTGATATGAAAGAGAGCCAAGGCATACTGCTATAAAATCCGCATCGTCGCATTCATACTTTTCCACAAGGGGGGTTCCGCCTCTGCCGGTTACTTTTTGATATTTGCGGTCTACCTCTTCAACTACGGAAATTGTCCGCCTCATATCCATATGAAGATTGTGCCTGATCTCCATGTATCCGGGTGCGAGGTCCCCCCTGACATCGGGTCTTACGTCAGGCAGTGTGACCGTATTGAGGTTTGCCGGATTTTTCGGATCAAGAAAATATGCCGGTTTGAACTTAGGCAGGAATTTGTCAATTTCGCTCTGCCCGGGTATTTCAAAAGGCATATAGGTATGTGAAAGAAGGTATCCGTCATAACAGACCATAACCGGTATGCTGACCGTTTCCGCAATTAGAAATGCCTGGATGACGGTATCGATGATTTGCTGGTGGTCGCACTGGTAAAGCTGAATCCATCCTGTATCACGCTGGGATATTGAATCCTGGTGATCATTCCATACTGTCCAGGGCGCTCCGATTCCACGGTTTACAACACACATCACAATGGGAAGCCTGGCGCCCGCTGCCCAGTGAATCTGTTCGTTCATGTACAGGAGTCCATTTGCGCTGGTTGCGGTAAATGCTCTGGATCCTGAACTGGATGCGGCAATGCATACAGCAAGGGCACTGTGCTCACTTTCAACAGGAATATATTCGGCTTTCATCTCGCCGGAATCAACAAGCTCCGACAGTTTTTCCGTAAGCGGTGTCTGCGGGGTAATGGGATAGGCGGCGATTACCTCCGCCCTTGATAATTTTACACCGGTTGCGGCGGCAACATTGCCTGATTCAATAATGTGCATACGGTTATTTCTCCTCTTCCGTAAAATCGGCTTCTTCCACCATGGTAATTGCATCCACAGGACACTCTTCCGCGCAGATTTCACAGCCTTTGCAGTATTCGTAATCAATGGTCGGCGGTATGGTTTTTGTAATTACGCCATCCGGGCAAAAAAGCCAGCAGGTAAAACATGACATTTTATTGGATTTTGCCGGGATACATTTTGAATTGTCAATGACAGGGCGTACAACCCGCCATGACCCGGTTCGTCCTCCATCGCCGGGCCCCGGCTCGCTGTGGGATTTCATACTCCCATATTTGTTGTCTTTCATTACATTCCTCCGATATTCGTTATGCTGTACGCAAGTCTTGCCGCTTCAGCATTTTCTTTGGGTCTTTTGTCTTTAAATTCTTGTTCGATCTCTTTTGTTAAAATTTCAAGATTTATCAGCCCTGATGCTTTTGCAAATGCCCCTATAATACCTGAATTGACAATCCCCTGCATGAGTCCCGCTTTTACGGCTATCGATGTCACATCCGCAGTTGCAACTTTCATTTCATTGAAGTGGTAATCATCCGGTGATTTTGGAGTATTCAATATAATAGTTCCGCCGGGTTTGAGGCCGTTTGTCACCCCTGCTTCTTCAAGAAGGAGATGATCGAGCACAACTATCATGTCCGGTTCCTCAATTGGAGACAGGTCATATATTTTATTTTTAGAGATTTTAAGAGATGTAAGGACAGGCGCACCTCTTCTTTCCGTACCGAATGTGGGTGTCATGACAACGCCGCTGTAACCGGATACAAAAGCGGCATTGGCAACTATTTTGGCGGCCGTTATTGCTCCCTGCCCACCCCGGCCATGCCACCTTATTTTTATGGTATCTTTTTTCATTTTTACTCCCGGATAAAAAATTTCACTGACAATTCACTGTTCTGTTTTTTTATAAGAATCAGGGTTAAAACAATCGGTTTTCGTAATAACACTTCTACCGGATGTTCTTCGCCGGCAAACCCGCTGCTTTGGTGACAATCAGGTAAAATGTCATATTTGTCAACCTTCTTGACTTGAATAAGCTGATCACATTTTAAAACAATATAGGCATCGATAATCATTATGTCCATAATTTATATCCGGGTTTTCGATTTGTCGGAATGGGGTATCTACAGCAGTAAGGCAGGATAAATATTTTTAACCAACTGATTATAAAAATAAATTTTACCAGCGTCCTTTTTTTCAGGAATCTTGTCCTGCAAGGTGATACATGTCCGTTTCTATGTTTATCACATTTAAAAAAAGCTTGACGAATATTACCTCTGAGCTGTAATTGAGAAGCTTGGATAAAAATCCAGGTTCATCTGTGCTTATCATAGATGCCTGGATTCATTTTTTGAGAACCGACGTTAAAATGGAGTCTGCTTGAAGCGCGTTGAAAAGATAAATTTTGCTGTAAAAAGATGGCCCGGCAATGGGGGGTCGACTGATGCCTGAAACTCGCAAGAAAGATTCCCTTCGAATATGCCTTCTAAGCTATCGCAGCAATCCTCACTCAGGGGGGCAGGGTGTTTATATCAGAAATTTGAGTCGCGCATTAAAAGACCTCGGGCATGATGTGGAAGTGCTTGCCGGCCCACCTGATCCGTTTCTGGATGATGATATTAAGCTTACTGCGATTCCCTGTCTTGACCTTTATAATCCGGAAGATCTGTTCAGAATCCCCAGACTTGGTGAGCTGGTTGACCCCATAAATTTAATTGAATGGATTGGTGTTTCAACAATGGGATTTCCGGAAGCGTTTACATTTGGATTCAGAGCGCTTCGCTACCTATGGAACCGTTTCGAAGAATATGATATCATACACGATAACCAGAGCCTTTCTTATGGCGTATGGGCCATGAGCAGATTCGCACCTACACTTGCTACCATTCATCATCCAATTACGGTTGATAGGGATATTGCCATCCGGAGTGTCCGTTCTCCATGGAAAAAAATTAAGCACCTCAGATGGCATTCCTTTTTAGGGATGCAAAAACGTATCTCCCGGAAACTTTCGAAAATTATAACGGTTTCAGAATGTGCTAAGCGGGATATTGGCCGCGATTTTATCATACCGGAAGAAAAATTTCAGGTTGTCCCTAACGGCATTAATACGGATATTTTTTACCCGATTCCCGAAATAAAAAGGGAAAAAGGCAGAATTATTGTAACAAACAGTGCGGATACTCCCTTGAAAGGGCTCTACTATCTTTTACAGGCTGTCGCTGAAATCGTGAAAAAACGAAAAGTCAGGCTGATCGTTATCGGTACTCCAAAAAAGGGCGGAGGGATTGTCAACCTTGTTCGGAAGCTTGGAATCGGCCGTTATATTACGTTTACGGGTAGGATAGACGACAGAGAGTTTGTCCGGCAGTATGCAAGAGCTTCCATGGCTGTGGTTCCCTCGGTATATGAAGGATTTGGACTTCCGGTCGGTGAAGCCATGGCCTGCGGTGTGCCTGTGATCAGCACAACCGGAGGGGCACTGCCTGAAGTGGTTGGCGATGCCGGTATGCTCGTGCCTCCTGCGGATTTTCTGGAGCTGGCGAATGCGATTACAGATTTGATAGATAATCCAGGCTATGCAAAAAAGATTGGCGAAGACGGCTACAAGAGGGTTCAGGAAAATTTTACATGGGCAAAAGCAGCCGAAAAAACCGTTCGGGTATACCAGGAGGTTATTCGTGATTACAGTTGATTTTAATAAAATTGATATCAAACCCGGATACAGAATTCTGGATATCGGCTGCGGATCCGGCCGGCATACATGCGCAGCATACCGCTTTGAAAAAACCATTGTAATTGGTGCGGATCTGAATTTTACGGATACATGTGAAGCCAGAAGGCGATTGCTTTACCATGATTCCCTTGGTGAACATGGCGGGGGTAAGTGGATCATTTCGGTTGCGGATATAAAAAGTCTGCCTTTTCAGGATAATTATTTTGATCTTGTGATCTGCTCCGAAGTCCTTGAGCATATTCCGGATGATCAGTCTGCCATGAAAGAGATCGTAAGGATTTTAAAGCCTGGAAAAATACTTGTTGTCAGTGTGCCAAGGTATTTCCCCGAAAGGATCTGCTGGGCGCTTTCGGATGAATACTACAATGCCAACCAGGGGCATGTCCGGATTTATAAAAAGAAAGAACTTGTCCGCAGCCTGGAAAGCAAAGGGCTTCGAAACTGGGCGGTTCATTTTGCCCATAGTCTTCATTCCCCTTACTGGTGGCTTAAATGCCTTGTGGGCCCTACAAGAGAGGACTCATTATTTGTCAATTTGTATCATCGCTTCCTTACATGGGATATTATGAAAAAACCTGCCGCAACCCGATTTCTTGACAAGCTTTTGAATCCGGTTGCAGGCAAAAGTCTTGTACTTTATTTTACGAAGAAATGATGGCTTTGTAAAAAGTCCAATTTATGTGTTGCGGTTAGCGCTGACGCTTCACTGCGTATCATCCCTCGTCATTGCGGAGTAAGCTATCTACACCTCATTCCTCGTGATTTGCGCGCCTTGAACTTGAACTTTTTTCTTTGCCATCAAAATTTTGATTTTTTACGAGACTGTCAAGAAATAGAGCTGAATAGTCGGCAACCGGTCAAATCGGTTCTAGTTATGAATCTTATGGCTTATTGTTTTTAGATTTTTTCAGTTTTTCTCCAACACTTGATACGATTCTCTGGTATTCGCGATTCTCCGGATCAAGATCCAGCGCTTTTTTAAAATCGTCAAGAGCTTTTTTAATCTCACCTTTGTTATATTTTGCAAGCCCTTTGTAAAAATATGCTGAAGCAAATCTAGGATTTATTTTTAGTGCTCTGTTATAATCCTCAATTGCTTGATCATATTCGCCCTTGTTGTCCCACTTAAGCCCGTTATTTAAAAACGCCTTTGCCTTTTGGCTGATCTTAACCTCTTTTATTTTCTTGTCTTTTGCAGCTTCTTCACCTCCATATTCATAGGAGGAGCTTGCAAATCGAGAATCCAGAGCTCCGGCCCTTGAACTGTCGGCAAGGGCTCTTTTCTTGTCTCCCAGGTAATCCCATGCGAGGCTTCTGTTGTAATAAGCTTCTGCGTGGCTTGGATTGATTTCAATCGTTTCCGTATAATCTTTGATGGCTTGTTGGTAGTTATTTTTTAACCCATAGGCCAGTCCTCTTTGGAGGTAGGCATCGGCAAAAAGAGGATCGATTTCCAGAGCCTTGTTAAAATCATTTATTGCCTTGTCATACTCCTCCTTTTTTTTCCAGTTGAGACCTCGTTGTATATATGTCATGCCGTGGCTGGGATATATCTCGATGGCTTTTGTAAAATCGGCTATTGCCTTATCATAATCCTCTTTTTTGCTCCATGCGAGCCCCCGGTTGAAATATGCCGCCGCATATGCAGGATCGATTTCCAGAGCTTTGTTGTAATCTGCAATGGATTGCCTCAGGTTATTTTTATTGTCCCATGAAATGCCGCGCTGGTTAAATGCCTTGGCAAAATTAGGATCGATTTTTACGGCTTTGTTATAATCGGCAATTGCCGGGTAGTAGAGGCCCTTGCTGTTTAATGCCATTCCCCTTTGATAATAGGCCATGGCAAGGTTCGGATCAATGGAGACCGCCATATTGAAATCCGATATAGCCCTGTCGTAGTTGCCCTTTTTGCTCCAGGCTTCACCTCTGTTGCTGTATGCTTCGGCATAGTTCGGATTAAGCTTCACCGCTTTGGAATAATCTTTTATAGCTTTTATCAGGTTATTTGTTTCATTCCAAAGATCACCTCTGTAATTGAAAACTTCAGGATAGTCCGGATTCAGTTTAAGTGCTGTGTCAAAGTCGATAAGAGCACGCTTGTAGTCTTTTTTTGCGCTTAATATAATACCCCTGTTACAATAGGCTTCAGCATCATCAGGCGTCAATTCGAGGGCTTTGTTCAGATCCTTCAGGGCCTTTTCAGGGTAGCCCTTTTTATTCCATACCACCCCTCTCTGAATATAGGATATGGCATGAGCCGGTGACAATTCAATTGCGCTGGAATAGTCCGCTATCGCTTCATCATATCTCCCCTGTTCGGAAAAAACGAGGCCCCTGTTAAAATATGCAGCTCCATATTCCGGGTTCAACTCAATGGCGATATTATAATTTTCCAGAGCGGAAAAATAATCCTTCTGTTTGTTCAGAATGATTCCTCTGCGGTTATAGGCTTCAGTATAACGGGGGTTGATCGAGATAGCCTTGCTTAAGTCTTCGAACGCCTGTTTCAGATCGTTTTTTTTCTGCCATGAAATGCCACGGTTATAATAAGCTTCTGCAAATCTTGGGAATAATGAAATTGCCCTGTTGAAATCGGCGATAGCTTGATCATAATCATTTACCTTGTTCCAGGCTATTCCTCTTTGAACAAAAGCTTTGGTATATCCGGGGTTAATTTCAATGGCTTTGTTAAAGTCTGCAATTGCCTGTACGTAATTGTTTTGCCTGTTTAATATAATTCCACGGTTATAATAGGCTTTTGGAAAATTCGAATTTGCTTCTATTGCCTTTGTGAAATATTTGATCGCATTGTCCAGGTCTCCTTTTTTCCCCCATGCAATTCCGGTATTAAACATGCTTTTAGACTGCAGATCATTTTCATATTCGCTTCCTGTGTCTCTATTGACAACAATTGTATCACCTTCTCCAGGCATCTCTCCGCTGTTAATCGCAAGTGCTTTGTTGTAATCGGCGACAGCTTGGCTGAGATCACCCATTTTTCCCCATACAATCCCCCTTTGGGTTAATGCCATGGCAAAGAGAGGATCGATTTCAAGCGCCCGGTTATAGTCTGCCATTGCCCGGTCCAAATCGTTTTTAAGCCCCCAAACCATACCGCGGTGCGTATATGCTTCCGCAGAGTTTGGTTTAAGCTTCAGTGCTTTATCGAAATGATTTAGAGCACGGTCCGGTTCACTTTTTTCCTGCCATGCGATTCCAAGCTGAAGGTTTGCCTTGTAAGATCTGGGTTGAATCGAAAGCGCTCTATTGAAATCCGCTATCGCCTTGTTGAATTCTTTTTTTTTGCTCCAGATCATCCCCCGGTGTATAAGCGCTTCGGAATAACGATGATTGATCGAAAGCGCTTTGTTAAAATCTTCCAGCGCCTTTTTATAGTCTCCGTTTTCGAAATTTGATATTCCGATGTTTGTCCAGTCTTTTGCGGAAAGTATTTTCTCTGAAGCTTCCTCAAGATTTGTATCTTTTAAATCACCCAGAATTTTTTGTTCTTTTATCTCCTTTTCCAGGGTGGGATTTATAGCGAGGGCCTTGCTGATATCACTGACAGCTCGTTTGAGATTGTCCTTTCTTCCCCATGCAAGACCGCGAAAGTTCAGAGCTTTTGCGGATGTTGGATTGATTGAGAGAGCTTTGTTGTAATCATTGATGGCTTTATCAATATCTCCTTTCTTGTACCATGCAAGCCCTCTGTAGCAGAGTGCTTCATCATAGTCGGGGTTGATTGACAGCGATTTGTTGTAGTCTTTTATGGCCTGGCCGAAGTCTCCCTTTTTTAACCAGGCTATACCGCGATATGTATAAGCCTCATAATAGCTTGGATTAATTTTTAAGGCTTTGTTGTAATCTTCTATTGCCTGATCCAGTTCGCCCAGTTTGTCTCTGGCCGCACCCCTGTAACAGTAAATTTTTTCATACTCAGGATCTATCTCCAAAGCCTTGCTGTAATC
>JAQYVL010000183.1 GCA_030145525.1 Desulfobacterales bacterium | reverse complement strand
CCATTCTGGAGGCCAAGTTAGTGGTGTCACCGACTGCGGTATAATCCATTCGGAGATCATCTCCGATTGATCCCACGATGACCGGTCCTGAGTTAAGGCCGATTCGCATAACATAGTCCATGCCGCAGTCCTTTTTGATCTTTTCACCATATTTACGGATAGCTTTTTGAACAGCAAGCGCTGCAAAACAGGCTCTCTGGGCATGATCCTCATGGGAGATTGGAGCACCAAAAAGTGCCATAACCCCGTCACCTGTGAATTGGTTGATGGTTCCTTCATAGCGATGAATTTCATCCATAAGGATCTTGAAACAACCATCCATAATCTGGTGGACTTCCTCTGGATCAAGCTTCTCGGATAAGGTTGTGTAATTAGCGACATCAGCAAAAAATACTGTCACCAGTTTTCGTTCACCTTCGATTGAACTTCGGGAGGTCAGGATTTTATCTGCCAGGAATCTGGGCGTATAAGATTGGGGTTCGGAATAGTCTGGAGGTTCTTTGGGTTCATGCAGACTGTGACCGCATTCGTCGCAAAATTTTGCTATTAATGACAGGGCCTTGTCGCACTTAGGGCATTTAAATTCTAATTTTTCTCCGCACTCAAGACAGAATTTAGCCCCTTCACGATTCTCAAACTGGCAATTCGGGCACTTCATTTTGTATGCCCCCCAAATCGAATTGTGTGAAAAACTCAGTTTTAAAGAAAAGATCTGATTTTTGAAGATGCCCAGATATATAACGAAAATATTATTCCATGTCAAATTATGTGGTTATAATAGATGATATTAGAATATACTGGGGAGTTTTTTATGAATGGTAATCTGCTTTTTATCGGTAGAAATATAACCGCCGGCTGTCAGTTCCTTTAAAATCTTGCTGACCATTTCTCTTGACGAGCCTACCATATTAGCGATCTCACTGTGTGTTAATTTATCTTCAACAACCCATTCGTCCTCCACTGGTTTTCCAAGTTGGTTAAGAAGGTTGGCAATCCTGCCATATACATCTTTAAATGCAAAGTTCTCAACCTTGTCGGTTGCTTTTCTGAGTCTTTTCAGCAGAACCTTGAACAGGTCATATACCATATCCGGATTGGAATCGAATACTTTTAAAAAATCCTTTCTGTGAATTATCAGCAACTGTGTGGGCTCTTTTGTTATGATGGTTGCGGACCTGGGTTCTTTGTCGATCAGAGACATCTCTCCAAAGTATTCACCCGGCCTGTGAATGGACAGAATCATCTCTTTTCCATCTTCATCAATGATGAGTGCCTTAACCATTCCGCTTTTAATAACATAAAGTGAATCGGTTTCATCTCCCTTGCTGAACAGAATTGTATTTTTCGAAAAAGATTTTTTCACAGCAACTTCTTCCAGATACTTCAATGATTCATCATCGATGCCTGAAAAAAGAGATATGTCTTTAAGCATACTGATCATTATTAAGTGTTTTGGATTATAAGTAAAAAATATTTATATGGTATCTCGGGTCTTAAAAAACCTAATATTAGAAAAATCACATAAAAACAAGATGTTTTCTAATTATCCTCTGCGAATTCGCAAATATCGTGAATAGTTCACAAAATTACCGGAACCAGTTCACTGAACTCTTCCTGATTCTCCTTTAAACTCTCATTACTGGATGGACACTAATTATTACCGATGCCGATTTTAAATTTCAGGATAACCGGTTATCTCTCTGATCTCTTCATAAAAAGGTTTTAGCGATCTATACATTTTCTGATAAATCCCGTTGTATATCTTTCTATAAATCGCCGCGTTTTTTGAATTTGGTTTAAATACGCTGCCGTAGTTTACCATATTTGCTATGGCAAATTCAAAGGAAGGGTGCAAACCCAGACCTGCAGCGGTAACCATCGCCGCGCCTAGCCCCGAGGTTTCATGGGTTTTCCCCATAAACATTCAAACAACCGGCAAATTGGTAACGAATTCAAAAAGTGACCAAAGGTCCACCTTGAATATATATATGTAAATATTGTAAATAATAAACTTTTTAAAAGGAATTGACAAATTATTCCATGTTAAATAATAATAAAAATGACCGTTCGGTTTCTTTTGTAAAGTGTTACAGCGAATGAAGTGATCCGGTTTTTCAGCCCATGATCGCATAAGGGTCCCATTAACTTTTCAATTACAGAAGGAGGATTGTTCAATTGATTATCGACATTCACAGCCATCTCGGAAATATCCTCGAACACGGCGGGGGGGAAATTATTAATCGTAAAAATGTTGTCATTGAAAAAATGTTTGACCCCATGGCAATCAACGAGAAAGGGCTCATGAGGACCTATGGTCTTGGATCAATTCCCTATATGATCTTTCACTACTGGACCACAAAGGCACAGCGTGCACGAAACGCCGCGGCAAGCCTTGAAAATATGCAGCGTTCTATGACCGAGGCCGGAGTAGATTATACCGTATGCATGCCCATCGCCCCCTATGTAACCTTCGAAGATCTGACGCAGGCCCGGGATAAAGAAAAAAAAATCATCCCCTTTACAAGCATTGATTTCTCAGGAGAGCATGACATCGGGAAAAAGCTGGCGCAGGACGTGAACCAGGGTGCATTCGGACTGAAGCTTCACCCGATCATACAGGCCGTTTCCCTCACCGATCGCCGAACACTGGATGCGCTTGCGGCATTCGAGCCCCTGAAAAAGCCGGTGCTTACCCACTCTGGAGTTTCAGGCTACTACCTCGGAAAAGAAAAAAAGCGCAACAATCCCGCTTTTGGACAAATACATTACGTAGAAGAAATGGTAAGGACCTTTCCAAACATCAACTTCATCATCGGCCACAGCGGCCTGTTCCATGTTCATGAGGTGATCCGGAGACTGAGCCGCAGGGACAATGTCTGGGTGGACACGAGCATCCAGTCGCCTTCCAAAATCAAAAAACTCATCAGGAATTTTGGCGCGGAAAGGGTTATGTACGCGTCTGACTGGCCTTTTGGCAACCGGAAACCATCCATACAGACTGTGCATAGAGCATGCGGGGGCGACAGCGGTCTTGAAAGGCGTATCTTTTTTGAAAATGCGCGTGACCTGCTGGGATTGGATTTATCATAAAGAAGATATCCTGCCAAACGGATATTAACCAGTGGTGACTCCATATAAAATAAAGAAAAAAAATGCTAATTTGTAAGCATTATCATATCAATAATAGATGGCTATTTTTTGATCTTGAGCCGACTCATCCGCGCCCATAAAGAGTGTTCGCTTTCCGTATCTGCAATTTCGACAATTCGATCAAGCCGGCTCAATGCTTCATCAAATTTTTTCAGCTTTAAATATGCCTCGGCCAGAAATCGGTTAATCCTGACTTCAAGGGCGGGAAACACTTCAAAATCAATCGTTCTATCAAGCCAATCCCGCAACTGGTCTTTCTCAGCCCGCTGCTTTCTCAGCAGTTCGTCGAGTTTTGAAAGCAGAACAATACCGGTCTCGCGTGTTTCGACAATCTCCGGGAAAAACAAATAAACCGATCCGCAAACGTAAAACGAAAAAATATTGATAATCGAATTGTCCGCATCAGACGGTTCAACGCGCTTGAGATAGGATAAAACCTTTTTTGCATAATACATGGGAGAAGAGAATCCCGAAGCTCTGCTAAGATGAAACATGTATACGAGTATTGCGATAACATTATCAAAAGGGCGCGATGATGGTTTTGGTATATATTTTTCTACTCTTGCCAGGGCTTCTTCCATTTTTCCATTTAAAAGATCGGAAATTGTTGCAAACCCATAGGATTCATACTCGATCCCTTTCTTCAGACGCTCTTCGGATATCTCCACGACAGTCTCATACTGCCCCTTGCAAAAATAATAGATCATTCTAAAAAAAACATTTTCCGGAGGTGAGTCAGGCAGATATTTTCCTTCAATGGGGAATATGATCAGTGTTGAAAGATTTTGAGGCAATTCGCCGATCTCTCTAAAAACACCTTCACTTATATGGCGAAGCATCTTATACCGGAAAACCACCAGAAACGTATCGATCGCTTCATCGGCTCTGGTGATCAGCTTGATTGCCTTCCTTGTGGGGACATCACCCATATAATTCCTGATAAAAATACGGATATCATTATTTACCGCTTCCACAATAGCGTCCCGGTAAGCTCTGATTGTCTCAAGGGAATAGTCGAAAGGCATTCCCATGTCCTCACGGAGTTTCATCGTCTCAATAATTCTGCAGTCACCGTCGTCATACTGCTTTATACCGTTTCTAACAGCAGGAAAAATCAGTCCGTCTTCTTCAAGCAGTTGAATTTTCTCCAGCGGATAACCGCTGTGGCTTTCTATTCGCTGTTCACTGACAGGCCTTGCATGGGGAGACCCTTTTTCCGACTTCAGTATCGCTTTACCCAGCTCCAGCTCTTCTTGATATGACTCACCGGAGTCAATCAGTCTTTTAATGATATCCAGGGGCAGGAACTTTTCCTTCTGAATTTTTTTGATCAGTTTGATTCTTTCAATGCATCCCTCATCATAATAGGCCATATTCGAACTGGTTTTAATAGGCTTGGGTATCAGCCCTTCCTTGACATAATGTTTTATGGTCGATGCCGAAACATTTGCCTTTTTAGCCAGCTGGCTGATTCTCAATAAATGATCTTTTTTTTTCATCCTCGGTGACGACTCCTTCTTATCAAGTCCTTTTCCATGTGTTTACCCGATAACCAATAAAATGATCCATGAGGCTGTATCGCTACTGCCATCATAATTTTTCGATTCCATAGTCCACCCGGCGACCAATAGGCCTCTGAATGAAGTCTATTGAGATCATTTGGTAAGCGTTCTTCATGAAGTGAAGCGTTAAATTTGAAACTGTCTGAGGGAGCTTGCGACCGAGTTTTTCAAATTTAGCAGAACAAATGATAGAACGCTCCAAATGTCGATATCAACAAATGAAGAGGCCCTTTATCGCCTCTCAATCGGAATATATTTATAACATCCATAGCGGATTCACAAAAGTTCACCAGAACCTCTCCGAGTCCTCCAACAAAGCCGGAAGGTTTGAATCAATCCCCCCCGCTGCTTACCATCAGATTGTTCAGAAACTCGACCAGCAATGACTCGGTTATGTCATCGGGCAATACGTCCAGTATCTGGTTGACTTTTTCCATCTTTTCCGGGAGTTCATTCCCGGTTATCCCCGCCAGAGTCACGAGTTTAAAAAATGCTTCATCATCCAGATTCCCGGAAAGTTTTTTTACTTCTGCGCGGAAATTAAGGTCATCCTCTTCATCTTCGCTCTCCCTGATGTTTTGAACGCATTCTTCCAGTGCTTTAAGCAGATCCTGGGATCTGGGTACGCTTGACCGGTTTAACGAAATATGGAGATTTTCCGGAGAGCACTGCTGCTCAAATTGGGGCTGGATATACCACCCTTTTGATTTCATATCATCCGCGAGACGATACATATTTATTTTATCCGATGTTGATGTGAATGAGAACATACACATGTCCGGTTCACCCAGAACCCGAAGTCCTTCGATCTTTTTTACTCCATCGATTACGATTTTTGTGGCTTCCATTACTTCCTTTACGATCGTCATGTATCCTTCATCACCAAGATAGCGGACAACCGCCCAGGCGGCAGCCAGCGGCCCCCCTGTTTTGCTGCTTGTCACTGTCGGATTAATCACGGTGTATCCGGGCCATCTGGAGCACGCGAACATCTGATATTTTCGGATATCCTTATTTCTATAAAGTATGAGTGAAGCTCCTTTTGCTGCATATCCATATTTGTGAAGGTCAACGGATATGGATGTCACTCCCGGGACCCGAAAATCAAAGTCCGGGATATCATATCCGAGTTTCCGCATGTAGGAGAGATGAATCCCTCCGACACATGAATCAACGTGAAACAAAATATTGTTTTCAAGCGCAACTTCCCCGATCTCCTGTATCGGATCGATTACACCGTGCGCATAGGATGGGGCGGACCCGACGATCAAAATTGTATTATCCGTAACAGCCTCTTTGATCGCAGCGGCATCCGCGCGGAATGAAACTTTATCCACAGAGGTTACAACCGGTTTAATATCGAAGTAATGAGCGGCTTTATAGAAAGACGCATGCGCGGTCAGGGGCAGGATCATTTCCGGATACTTTATGTGCGGCTTTACCTCTCTTGCCATGTCCCGGGCCGTCTTCACGGCTAAAAGCAGACTTTCGGTTCCTCCGCTGGTAAAATTGCCTGCCACATCATTGTCTCCATGCAGAAGGTTTGCTGCCATTTCTACAAGCTCTGTTTCCAGACGAAGAAGGCTGGGGTAGGTTAAAGGATCGAGACCGTTCTCCGCCAGGTACATTGTGTATGCCTTATTAATAACCGCCTCCGCTTCCTTGCCGGGGTCATACACATAACCCATTACTTTACCCGATCTCCAATCCAGATCTTTCACCTTATAACTTTCAAGAGCCTGAAAAATCTCCTCCTTCTTTATTCCCTTTTCCGGAATTTTCATCGCACTCTCCCTTTATCTTCTGTCTTCAAATTCCAAATCTTTTCAACCTGCTGAAACCGCTTCCAGACTTTCCTCAATTATGGAAAGTCCCTGATCCAATTCATCATCCGGTATTACAAGAGGCATCATCGGCCTTATAACATTGGAAAAGGTGCCCGCGGCAATCATCAGAAGCCCCTTTTCCCTGCAGGTATTCACCAGCTTCTTCGTAAAATCCCCGGCCGGTTCCTTTGTCTTCCGATCCGCTACCAGCTCCATGCAAACCATGGCCCCCAATCCTCTTACATCCCCGACCACACTGTACTTTTCCTGAAATCCAAGGAATCTATCCATAATCGTTTTGCCGATCTCTCCTGCCCGTGACAGCAGATCATCCTTCTCAAAAACATCCAGAACAGCCAGCGCTGCCTCGCAGGCAACCGGATTTCCCCCATAGGTTCCTCCAAGGCCGCCAACCTGAGGATGATCCATCAATTCCGTTCTTCCTGTTATCCCGCTCAATGGAAAGCCGGCGGCTATGGATTTGCCTGTAATCATAATATCCGGAGCTACACCGTAATGTTCCATGGCAAACATTCTGCCTGTTCGACCGAAACCTGTCTGCACTTCATCGGCAATAAAAATGATCCCCTCTTCTCTGCAGATTTCATGAAGTATTGTAAAATATTCCTTTGGCGGGACAACGAATCCGCCCTCCCCCAATACCGGCTCTACAATTAAGGCCGCTACCTGTTCTGCGGATATATGCGTGTTGAAATAATCCCTTAAGGAATATGCGCAGCGAATCTCACATGAAGGATAGCCCGGATCAGAATCGCACCGGTAACAGTACGCATACGGCATCCTGTAAATCTCCGAAGCATATGGAGCAAATCCGATTTTATAAGGCTTCATCTTGCTGGTAAGGCTCAAAGCCAGCAATGTTCGACCGTGAAAGGCATTTTCAAATGCGATGGTTGATGCACGACCGGTTGCATGCCGTGCAATCTTAACGGCATTCTCCACAGCTTCGGCTCCGCTGTTTGCGAACATCGTCTTTTTGGAAAAATCACCGGGTGCAAGGAGATTCAGCTTTTTTGCAAGCGCCACATACGGCTCATACATCACCACGTGAAAACAGGTGTGAATATATTTACGCGCCTGCTCCTGAACGGCTGACAGAACCAGGTCATTTCCGTGGCCGACATTTACAACCCCGATTCCACCGGCAAAATCAATATATCTTTTTCCATCTACATCGGTAAGAAGGGAACCTTCTGCTTCTTTTACAAAAACGGGATGTATGTTGAAAACCCCCCGGGGAACGTGTTCGTTTCTCTCTGCCAGTAAAAATTCATTTTTATTCTTTTCTTCCATGACGGCTTCCTTCGAACCCTTATTTTTCGAATAACCCGGAATGGCCCGAAATCCAACGGATTTCAGGTCAGCATTCTTGCGGGAATCCGCTGACGGGCAAAAATATCATTTATCGTCTCACGCTCACAGATAACATCCGCCTGGCTGCCGGATACCAGAAGGCATGACGGCCGGGGGATGCTGTTAAATTGATTTGAAGCAACGGAATTGTATGCCCCGACATCCAGAAAAATAAGCAGATCGCCTCTTTCAAACTTAGGCATTTTCCGCCGCGGCTGAATAAGATCTCCTGAGCAGTTCGGCCCAACGATATCGACTGTCTCCTCAGCCTTTGCACGAGCCCTTGTTCCGCAGAGCAGATGATAACTCATTCCATTGTGCCGATTAACCGAAGGAAGAAAGTTGCATGAGGCATCTACATGAACCCATGTGCATACTCCCGGTGTTCGTTTTACGTTCCCTACCCGGCTGATCATGACAGTTGTGGTGCCGATAAGATTTCGTCCGGGCTCAATCCACAATCTCGGGTATGGAAAATCATGTTTCCTGCAGCCTTCCCGCAGTCCCTCACCCACCTGGTTGGCATATTCTTCTATGGGTTCCGCAAGTTTCATGAGATCATGGCTGGATGGATCGCGTTTCTCGGCGAAACCGCCTCCAAGGTCCAGTATCTGTGTCAGAATTTCGGTATCAGCATAAAACCTGCTGCAGAGTGTTATCATATCGAAAGCATAGCCGCGCCAGTGCTCGGGAAGATGCACATCCCGCCCGATATGAGAATGAATCCCCTCGATGGTGATATGCGGAAACTGCTTTGCCGTATTTGCCATCTCAACAGCTTCTTCATATGTAACACCGAATTT
>JAQYVL010000182.1 GCA_030145525.1 Desulfobacterales bacterium | reverse complement strand
AGGTCAGGTGCACCAAACCCTCTTCTTCAGCCTTGTTTAATAGGTCGTATGCCTCTTGTTTTGTCATTGTCTTGCCATAAGGGTGATTATCGAAGACGCCCGGGATCGGGGCAAAACCTGTGCAGACCTGCATGGGACGGTCGCACGGCTTGTCTACCAGCTTTTTTTCCTTTTTGCAGATGCAGTCAAAATACATCATGGACTGACTGTTTTCGATGATATTGGATACTTTTTCATAGGACAGAGCCTCCTGAGTGCCTTTGATTTCCGATTCAATCGGGATGACCTGCATAAGCTGAGGCTTGTTGGAAAAGAATTGTTGACCGAAGACCTTCCCATATTCCTCAAGCATTTCAGCCATCTCCCTGTCCATGTGGGGCAGTTGAAACTCATAAATGCCAAATGCCCACGGCAGCATTTTAAAAATTTGGGTACCATCAAGATCCACGCCGAAAATCTGGCCCTTGTCCATCATAATGGAGAGTTTTTCTTCCAGTCCTTCCAGCGGGAGTCCGGTCCTCTCAGCAATCTGGTCTGCGGTTTCAAAGGTCAATTTGAGATCACAGAACAGATCTGCCTCCTCCGGGGAAAAGATTTTTTTTAACAGCTTGATTTCCATGCCATCATCGGTTGCCGGAAACCCATTGGGCAGGGTATCTAAAACAGTTGCCAGTTTTTTATACGCGTCATCACTCATAGACAATCTCCTTTTGATAAAAAATGGTTACGGAGGTGGATAATATGTGGTGAAGGCACCACTATAAATGAAAAAAACCGTGTTTGAAATAAAAAAAAAGAATTCTTCACCATGTCGGTATTAATCGGCATCCAGATATTTCCGATAAATCCCGGGAGTTTTCCCGGTCCAACGCTTAAAGGCGTGGTGAAAAGCACTTTGGTCGGCAAAACCCAATAGCAGAGCAATCTCACCGATCGAAGCATCTGCGATATGGGTATTTATGAAAATTTTTTGGACTCAGGTCTTGATTAATAACGTGGTTAAATTTATATTTTACTATTCCGTATTAAATGTTTAATTGCAGCCTATGGCAAAAAAATGTAAAATAATATGTGGTCATGTGTATATTTTTTAACAAAGGGGTTTATAATGAATACAGTAAAAAAAATTTGCAAAGAAATGTCCTGGAAAACGACAGCGTTTCTCTTTTCCGTAACGGCGATATTCAGCTTCCTCATCTGTTTTGGCATTGCGGAAGCCGGAACGAAAACAGATGTTGTAAGGATGATTCCGGAGAGTTTTAGCAGTATTGCTGAGAATAGTACCCCTGCCGTGATAAATGTCAGAACGGTGAAAAATATAAAAGGCGGTGGGCGCGTATTCCGGCATTTTTCCGGAAAGCCTTTTGGTCACGGTACTCCGGGAGATGATTTTTTCAAAAAATTTTTTGGCGGCCGGCCGCACAGAGATTTCAAACAGCGCAGCCTCGGGTCGGGTTTTATCATTGACAAAGAAGGATATATTGTAACAAACAACCATGTGATTGAAGATGCGGATAAGATAAGGGTTATACTGAAAGACGGCAAGGAATTTGATGCCGAAATTATCGGGCATGATCCGTCAACAGATCTTGCACTGATCAAAATTGAGCCTGAAATCGATCTGCCGGTCCTTAAATTCGGTTCTTCAGAAGATTTGACTGTGGGAGAGTGGGTGGTTGCAATCGGCAGTCCTTTCGGTCTGGCTCATACCGTTACGGCCGGCATTGTAAGCGCCAAAGGACGTGTAATCGGTTCAGGACCGTATGATGACTTTATTCAAACAGATGCGTCCATTAATCCCGGCAACAGCGGTGGGCCCCTTCTGAACATGCAGGGTATGGTCGTCGGAATTAATACCGCAATCATTGCAGGAGGCCAGGGGATCGGTTTTGCCATACCCGTAGACCTTGCCAAAGGAATAATCAATCAGCTGAAAAGAGATGGCAGCGTCACAAGAGGATGGCTCGGGGTTGGAATTCAAAACCTGACCGAAGAGATTGCCAATTATTATGGAATCAAAGAAGTAAAGGGCGCCTTTGTCATGGAAGTATTCCCTGATGATCCGGCTGATATTGCTGGGATTAAGCCAAAAGATATCATTGTTGAGATAAATGGCAGTATGGTCGAATCGAGCCGTGACCTCACGGGATTGATTGCGAATATCGGTGTCGGAGAGGAAGTGGAAATAAAGGTTATCCGAAATGGCGAAAAGAAGACATTCAAAGTGAAAATTGGAAAGCGGAAGGATGATGTCGCCGCCTCTGGAAAAATTAAACAAAACGACCGCCTCGGAATTAATTTGTCCAATGTGACGCCGGAAACAGCCCGCCGTTTCAATATTCAAGCAGAGCGGGGAGTCCTTGTTACAGATGTTGACCCTGACAGCAAGGGTGAAAAAGCAGGGGTTATGGTTGGAGATATTATAATGGAAGTAAACAGAACGCCCGTAAATGATATTAAGGAATATGACAGGGAAATCAAAAAGGTGAAAAGCGGTGAAACGATTCAATTATTCATAAAACGGGCAGAAAGCGGATTCCGTGTTGTGAAGCTGGTAAAATAAAGTTCGTTGAAACAGTTTTGGGTGTTTATAAGATAAAGCCCTGGTGTTTTCTGAAAGTATTACAAGAGATAAAGTCAATGGCGAAAAAGACAAAAATCATTGCGACAATCGGTCCTGCATCAAATAAAAGAGCTGTTATAAAAAAGCTTATTTCCGCCGGAATGAATGTCGTAAGATTAAATTTTTCTCACGGTACGTATGAAACTCACGGAGAGGTGATTAAGACTGTACGCTCACTCTCAAAAACAATGGATGTCTCTGTTGGAATACTGGCGGATCTTCAGGGCCCTAAAATAAGGACAGGGAAGCTGAAAGACGGAGAGCCTGTCTTTCTGAAAAAAAATAAGGAATTCAGTATTACCTCTAGAAAAGTTCCCGGATCTTCCGAAATAGTTTCAACAACCTACAGGAATTTTCATTCAGATGTAAAAAAGAATGATAAAATTCTTATTGATGACGGCCTGATTGAATTAAAAGTTATCTCAAGCACAAAAGACACGGTGAAGTGCAAAGTCATGAATGGCGGAGTTCTCAAAGAGAACAAGGGAATCAACCTTCCCGGTGTAAAAATCACGGCGCCTTCACTGACAGAGAAAGATAAAAGAGATCTCAATTTCAGTATAAAGATGGGGGTTGATTTTCTTGCGCTTTCTTTTGTCAGAACAGAAGATGACCTGAAGCAGATCAAGGCCATTATTAAAAAACAGGGCAAAGAAATTCCGGTGATTGCAAAAATTGAAAAACCGGAAGCAGTGGACAATTTGAGCAGTATATTGGAAACGGCTGATGGAATTATGGTTGCCAGAGGTGATCTGGGAGTTGAACTTCGTCCTGAACAGGTTCCGACCATTCAGAAACGAATTATTCATGCGGCTGTCGATAAAAATAAACCGGTGATTACTGCTACACAAATGCTTGAAAGCATGACGGTTAATCCTATACCTACGCGGGCGGAAGCTTCGGATGTCGCAAATGCGATTTTAGACGGCACCGATGCGGTGATGCTTTCAGGGGAAACCGCATTTGGGAAATATCCGGTAAAGGCAGTGCAGATGATGTCAAAGATTGCATTGCAGGCTGAGAGTTCCCCGTTTATGCGGTATAATGTTTCGCGTGAAAAAGATTCAAAAGAGCTGGTGCCGCAGGCAGTGGCTCAGTCAGCAGTAAATATCCTTCATGATGTTGGTGCAAAGGGAATAGTTGCATTCTCTGCATCCGGAGGCACCTCAAAATTGATATCAAAGCACCGTCCGTCAAGCCCGGTTTTCGCATTTACCCCCAGCACTGATATTTATAACCGCCTGTCATTGTTATGGGGGGTAACTCCTTTGTATATATCCGAAATTCACGATGCAAAGCGTCTTATTCAGGCAAGTGAGGATATTCTTATTGAAAAAAAATTGTTTAAAAAAGGGGATCTCATTGTCATTGTTATTGGAAAGGGACTGAAAAAGGGATCGACAAACCTCATAAAAATTCACAGAATCGATCATGATGACTGATTTGAATGCATAATTTTTTGCCTCATAATTCTCTTAAAGCCTCATATCATTCTAAAATCAATATTTTTAAAAAAACTTCAAAATCAATCATATTGCGGAACGATATATAGATTGAATAACGTATGGAAGATATTGAAATATATTTTTCTTGACATACCATATATAGTATGTGAAGAAAAATCTAGTACAAATGCTTCGGAACATTTAGATAAAATAAACAGAGGGCATGAAAGAAAGGCATTGCTCACCGGGCTGGGTTGCTGGTTTTCATTCACAAGAGGCCGTTCTCCGTAATTTTTGCGTCAATCCGCGGGACCTCTGTTTGGTTTTCTTTGATTCGGGAAAATTCTCATTTTGTGAACTGGAAACGGCTTCACATCCATAATCGAAAAAGATGAATTTATGGTTAAAAAAGACTTTAGATATATTGATAAAAATAACAGTCTCGTAAAAAGTCAAAATTCTGATGGCAAAGAAAAAAGTTCAAGTTCAAGGCGCGCAAATCTCGAGGAATGAGGCGTAGTTTGCCTACTCACGCCTATCGGCTACCTTTGCGCTTCGCTTAACGGTACTGACGAGAGATGAAGCGCAACGCCGAAATTGGACTTTTTACGACGCCATCAAAAATAACTATTTCCGGATGGAAGCATAGCAGGAGGAGTGAATGGGGAGTAAAGGAAAGGTTCTGATTATAGATGACAGACGATTTGATTTAGCATCTTATCGGTGGGACGATCACAGGTTTTCCGATATTCTGGCAAAGGAAAATCCCATTGATTCAGATCAGGCCATGGCGGTCAGTCGGTTTATTCAGGATGAGATCGCCAAAATGGAAACCTACACCATAACGATGCCCGTAATCGAAAAAATGATTGAAGCGAAACTTCTTGAATATGGATTGGCAAAACCGTCACCGGTAAAACTGGATAAATCCATTTTCGTAAAAAATGGCCCTCTCCTTTCTGATAACGCCAGAACTGTTTTACAAAGAAGGTATCTACGAAAAGATACAAAGGGCAGGGTTATCGAAAAAGTCGAACAGATGTTCAGGCGGGTGGCTAAGCATATCGCCATGGCAGAAAAAAAATTCGGAGATGGCTTACGTGCAGAGGAAATGGAAGAAATATTTTACAGGATGATGACCGAATTCAAATTTCTTCCAAACTCACCGACACTTATGAATGCAGGGCGAAGACTGGGGCAGCTGGCGGCCTGTTTTGTACTGCCAGTAGAGGATAGTATGGATGCTATCTTTGATTCCATCAAAAATGCGGCACTCATTCATAAATCAGGAGGGGGAACCGGATTTTCATTTTCCCGTCTCAGGCCTGCTAACAGCCGAGTCGGCACAACAGGGGGTATCGCATCCGGACCTGTCTCGTTTATGAAAGTTTTTAATACGGCAACCGAGCAGGTGAAACAGGGTGGGACACGCCGTGGCGCGAATATGGCAATCCTTCGTGTGGATCATCCGGACATATTGGAGTTTATCATATGCAAGGAAGATGACCGTGCGTTGAACAATTTCAATATTTCGGTGGGTGTGACAGACAGTTTTATGAAAGCGGTTGAAAAAAAGAAATCTTTTGATCTGATCGATCCGGCAACCCGGAAAAAGACAGGGGAGATGGATGCTGTAGAAGTTTATAAAAAACTTGTAAGCCATGCCTGGAAAAATGGTGATCCGGGAATAGTTTTTCTTGACAGGATAAACAAGGATAATCCGACCCCTGAACTGGGGGATATTGAGAGTACAAATCCGTGCGGAGAGCAGCCGCTTCTTCCCATGGAGGCATGTAACCTGGGTTCTATCAATCTTGCAAAGTTTGTTAAAAGGAGCGGGCAGATTGCGGAAATTGACTATAAGGCATTAAAGGAGATTGTGTGGAATTCAGTGCGCGTTCTGGATAATACAATAGACAGATCCAAGTACCCCCTGCCGCAAATTGAAGAGATGGTAATGGGAAATCGTAAAATCGGGCTTGGAGTGATGGGGTTTGCCGATCTTTTGTATCAGCTCGGTATACCGTATGATTCAGAGCCGGCTCTTGAGGTTGCGGAAGAAGTGATGCGCTTTATCCAGAAGGAATCCCATGACGCTTCGATCGGGCTGGCCGAAGAGCGCGGCGTATTCAAGAACTTCGAGAAAAGCATCTTCAAGGACAGGAAAGGCTGCAAATACCGAAATGCAACGACAACCACGATTGCCCCCACAGGCACGCTGAGCATAATCGCCGGATGCTCTAGCGGGGTCGAACCCTTGTTTGCGCTCAGCTTTGTGAGAAATGTCATGGATAACGACAAGCTGGTCGAGGTCAATCCTCACTTTGAGATCGTCGCGCGGCAAAGAGGTTTCTACAGCAATGAGCTGATGGAAAAAATTGTCGAAAAGGGGAGCATTCGGGATATGGAGGAAATTCCGGTAGATGTCAGGAGGGTATTTGTGACAGCGCATGACATTTCTCCTGAAATGCATGTGCGCATGCAGGCTGCTTTTCAAAAATATACGGACAATGCTGTATCCAAAACTGTTAACCTGCCGAAGGATGCCACTGAAGGTGATGTCCTGAAGATATATGACCTTGCATACAAGCTTGGCTGTAAAGGGGTTACGATTTACCGTGACGGCAGCAAAGAAAATCAGGTTCTTTCTTTTTCCGATAAAATCAGGAAAGAGGACGGATTCATGGCGATGGTCAAGGATCGGCCGGAAACACTGGAAGGCTTTACAACCAAGATTCGCACTGGTATGGGCCATCTTTATGTTACGGTTACCGAATACAAGGGACGACCCTTTGAGGTTTTCGCTACGATCGGAAAATCCGGGAAATCAACCATGGCAAAGACTGAAGCAATAGGCAGGCTGATTTCTCTATCACTGAGATCCGGAGTGACGGTGGATAATATCGTTGAGCAGGTAAAGGGAATCAGGGGAGAACATACGGTTTTCTACAATGGAGAGCTGGTTCTTTCCATACCCGATGCAATCGGACAGATTTTAGAGCAGCGGTATATGAAAAAAGACAAGCGTGGAAAACGCCGGTACGGTAATACATTAAAAGGGGATGAATGCCCTGAATGCGGACAGACCGTCAGCTTTGAAGAAGGATGCATGAAGTGCCACGCGTGTGGATATACCAGGTGTGCATGATATTTATTCGTAGTATTCGAAACATTATCTGACAGTTTGTGCAGCTGGAGTTACTTTCTCCAAAATTTCCATACTTTCAAATGCAGAACAGCAGCACCTCCTTCCCTGGGTGTTTTTATCAAGTGTCCCGGAAGATTGGCCCTGTTAGCACCGCTAAGGAATAAATTAATGAAACAATTGAGAATAGCCTTGGTAGAAGTTGTTTCCGACTTGACACATGTCTATAGCCGAACGTACCTTCCACGCGTAGGAATTGCGACACTCGGAGCAATTCTTAAAAACCTCGGATACCCTTGTGATGTGTGGATCAAACCCATATCTGACGATGAACGTAAAAAACTTATTGAATATGACATTGTTGGAGTCGGTTCACTGTCCAGTACAATAGAGGATGCTTATGCACTATCCGATTATCTCCGGGAAAATGGGACAACGGTAATTATGGGAGGGCCTCATGTGACGTTTATGCCGAATGAGGCGCTGGATCACTGTGATTATGTTGTTATAGGTGAAGGGGAGGATGTACTCCCTGCCCTAATAAAAATTATTGAAAAAAAAGAGTTGCCAAATGGACTGAAGGGGGTCGCTTACAAAAATGCCGACGGTTCCTTTCAGCATGGGGGCAAAGCCGAGCCTGTGAATTACGCATCTCTTCCCTCTCCTGATTTTCTGCTTTCACCACAAGTATCAAAAGATACGATTCCTCCGATTATAGTAACGTCACGGGGTTGTCCCCATGACTGTTCATTTTGCAGTGTTACGGCTCTTTTCGGAAGAAAATATCGTTTTAAAAGTTATGAACAGGTCATCGCCGAGCTTCGTCCTGTTCAACACAAAAGTGTCTGTTTCGGTGACGATAATTTCTGCGCAAATCCTGTGCGTGCAAAGGAGCTTCTTCGAGAAATGATCAAACAGGGTGCGGTTCCCTTACGATGGTCCGGTCAGATGTGTGTCAATGCAGCTTCGGACAAAGAGCTTCTCGAATTGATGCAGGAAACACGTTGCAGGATTGTGTATGTTGGCGTTGAATCCGTAAACCCGGAAACGTTGAAATAATATGGAAAAGTTCACAATGTGGATGCGGTAAGACAGTGTGTCGAAACCCTTCACAAGCATGATATCGGCATCCATGGAATGTTTGTTGTTGACAGCAATGATGATCCTGATGCAGCAGGCAGGATTGTTGATTATGCAATTGCTGTGGATATGGACACAATACAGGTCTTATCTATAACCCCGTTTCCAGGGACGCGGGCGTTTGAGGAAAATAAAGACAGGATTATCCATACCCAATGGGCCAAATATGATGGAATGCATGTAGTTGTTAAACCCAATAAATGTTCCGCCCACACCATGCAGCAGGCAATTGTCGTTGAAATGAAACGGTTCTACAGTCTGAAACGTGCATTTGCCGCATACAGGAAAAATCGTGGCTGGCGGGTTAAGTATCGTTTTGGTGGAAACTATCTGATACGACGATGGATCACGGAAAATGCCGAATATATGGATAACCTGAAAACAGGCAGCTTTGCATCGTCTTGAGTCAATTTCATTGCGGCCTTTAATGGAAACAAAAGCCAATGAATTGGTTTTAAAGCACCTGATTCGGTATTGCAAATCGCAAGGCGATCAGTGTGCCTCCTAATTCTTAACGGCCGTCTGCGTTAAATTCTGATTTTGTTCTACTTCTAAGAAACCTGGAGATTTACGGTTTTTCAACAAAATGGTCATAAGCGCCGGTGCGAGCAAAAAGTCGGCGAGTAGTGCTGCTAGTATGACCATGCCTGTGTAAAAGCCAAAATTGACCGAACTTTTTAAGGTCGATCCCATGATGGAGAAAAAGCTCGCACTCAAGACAAGCGATGTAATCAAAATGGCACGGCCGGTTCCAAACAGGGTTTCCCGGATCGCTTCATGCACGTTACCGGTAAGTCCATAATACTTTCGAAAGTTGTACATAAAATGCATGGTATCATCTACTACAAGCCCGATTGCGACGCTGCCGATCATCAGTGAGTTCATATCCAGGGGAACTCCGCTGAGCCCCATGAGGCCCATAATCATAATGATGGGCAGCAGGTTGGGGATCATGCTTACCAGACCAAATTTAAAGCTGCCGATCAATACGATCATCATAATCGTAATGACCACAAAGGCGATGAGGTAGCTTCTAACCATACTTCGCTGTGCCGCAGGAAGCACACGACATAGGATGCTGGTCAATCCGGTCATTGTAATTTCAGCTCGATCTTCAAATACATCTTTAAACTCCTTTTCTACCTTCTCGAGCATTTTTTCGATATATATGACATCTACATAGGGGATTTTTATAGTGATCGGCGACTTGCTGAATTGAATGTCGACGATTTGTTCCAAATCGTCTGATCCGCTGTTTTCGAACAATAATAGTTCCTGAGCAATGGTTTTGCGATCTTCAGGAAGAGTATAAAAATTCGAATCATTGTCATGCAGGGCCAGGTTTGTCTCTTTGATGATATCTATTATTGAAAAAACCTTTCCCACATAGATCTCCTTGTACCGCAGTGTCTTAAGGCGCTGGGTTACGGTTTCAATTCGTTTTAAAATATCCGGTTCATAGAGACCGTCTTCCTGTTTTGTATCAACTAACGCTATGAGCACCAGCGTTCCTTTGAGCTTATCATCTACTAATTTGTTATCGTGCTTGATATCCATGTGATCCGGGAAATAGCTCATAACATGATGAGACAATCTGAGTTCAAATATGCCGACCAGGGTCACGGCAAAGACCAAACCACTTATCAGAATGATTTTTATAGGATGTGTGTAAGAAAAGTCCGCAAAAAACAATAGCACTCGATCCATCCGGCTGGACTGTTTTCGAACCCTTTTTTGCTTTCGCTTCATGGGAAACAGGGCAATAAGCGGCGGTATTAAGATGAGTGTAAAAATAAGCGCTAAAATTACGCCGGTCGCTGCAAAGATGCCGAGGCTTGCCAGTGCCGCCAGCTCAGAGTAAGAAAAAGATAATAAACCCGCTGCGGTTGTTAAGGTGGTCATTACAATGGCCAGTCCGGAATGCCCCATGGCATAAGCGATGGCATCCTCCTTGCTTTTTCCTTGTTCAAAAGTTCTATAGAAAATCGTAAGAATATGGATGGAATCCGCTACACCAACGGCAATCAGGAACGCAGGCAGTATAGTCGTAAAAAGTGTCAAGGGAGATTTGAATATGGCCATTAAACTGATGGTAGCAAAGAGTGCCCCGTAGATTGGAATAAAAGGTAAAATCACACCGGAGACACGCCTAAAAAGAATGATCAGGAATATGATGACTACCGCAGTCGTCAGTACAAATGAAATAGAAAAGTCTTTGCGGGTGGCACGATCGAAAATTTCCGAAACCGGAGGCCCGCCGGTCATTGCGATATCAAAATCAGGAGCATCATAGCGGTTGATCACGCTTTCTATGGCCAGGATAAATTCCTGGTTTTCTTCTTCTGAAAAATAATGCTTTTTCTCCTCATCTTTATCCGGCATTATATCCGGGATTGCCGTTTCCTCAAAATCTTCAAATTCCTCTGATGAAACTTCCTGTGGTATGACGACTGCTTCGGTTTTGATGATGATCGCGGTTAATGAACCATCTCTGGAAATAACATTGTCTACATAATAAGGGTGCTGCAGCACCCTCTCTTTCAGTTTTTTTAAATCCGATGCTGTTTGCGGCCATTGATCCAAAAGGCTATCCACATAGAGTGTATCATTTTCACCGCGAGTATTTCTGATATTGATCAGACTGGTAATATCCTTAATATAAGGGACCTCTTTTTCCAAATCTTCATGGAAGGATTTCAGGCGCTGCAAAAAAGCATTTGAAAAAACATTCGATGATTGGATGCCGATTAATGTAATATTTGAGCTTCCGAAATCATCTTTGAATTCATTGTAAGCAAGCACACTTTTGTCATCTTTACGGAGTAATGATTCCGCAGAAGTATCTACAGTTATTTTGGGAATTTGAGATATTAAGGCACTCACTGTCAAAAAGACAAACAGGATCGTTTTCAACCGATGGTGATAAAGTTTGTGTCCCAGCGTTTCAAAATGTTTCTCAATTCTTAATTTCAAATTTGACATTGGATGCTTATTTTCCTCTTCTATAAAAGCACGCCTTCGGGGGGCGGAGGCAGTTTGCCCCGGGGATCTCGTAGGCGCTACTGTTTATATCCAATTGCTCTCAAAAGGCCTTTGCGTGCTTCAATATCCTCTTCTGTTTCCATTCCTTTTGAGGCAAATCCATCGATAACGCCCATGATGCCCCGGCCCTGATCTGTTTCAGCGATTACGACTTCCACAGGGTTTGCCGTAGCGCAAAATATCCGACAGACCTCCGGGACGTTTTTAATCGCGTTTAAAACATTAACGGGAAACATATCCTTCATAAAGACAATAAAGCTGTGACCTGCTGAAAGACGATATGCA
Source organism: Desulfobacterales bacterium (assembly GCA_030145525.1). GTDB lineage: Bacteria > Desulfobacterota > Desulfobacteria > Desulfobacterales > SURF-7 > JAQYVL01. Next base: position 11,972 of record JAQYVL010000182.1, on the reverse strand, counting down.
TTTTTTTTGGAGAGTTCGATCAATTCATTGTCCGTACCGGTATATCGCACCAGGCATTTTTCAGAGGCTTCACAAAAAGCAATACCGAATTTGGCCCCGGCCACTCCGTTAACCATGGCTTCAAATACGTCTTCTACTGTTTTGATAAAATGAGAATGTCCCAGAATCATGTTCAGGCTGTCGGGATTTTCTATTTTTACGGTTTTAAGTTCCATGTCAATCGCCTCCTTGCTTATTGATGAGATGGTTTGGAGCAGATTTTCCAGTGTCTTAAATGTGAATAGTTTCACCCCTTTTGGGAACAGCGGTCCAATAGCCTTCCTCTTTGAGATAATCTGCAAATGAAAGGGCCTGATTCTTTTCACCGTGAACAACCGCTATTTTTTTAATGTTCAGGTTTGATTCTTTTATAAAGCGGATTAATTCATTGCGGTCTCCATGAGCACTGAAACCTCCGATCTGGGTTACATGCGCTTTTAGAGGATATTCCTTGTTTAAAAATTTCAGCAGAGGCGGCTGCCCCGTGCGACCTGATTTTTCATATTCAAAGCCTTTATCCAGAAGACGGCGGCCCAGAGTGTGTTCCGCCATAAAGCCTACGATAAGGATAGTGTGTTTCGCATTATGAATTTTATACCGGAGATGGTGAAGAATCCGGCCTCCTTCGCACATCCCTGAAGAAGAGATAATAATAGCAGGCTGATCATTCCTCATGAGAGCCATTGATTCTTCAACGGATTTGACAAAATTCATCTGTTTGAATGAAAAGGGATTTTTCCCATCCTCGAGAAAGGTTTTATGTGTATCTTTGTCATATACTTCAGGGTGTTCGCCGAACACTCGTGTAAGATTGTTTGCGAGGGGACTGTCCAGATAAACCGGGATTCTGGGCACCAAAGCCTCGTTGTACAGCTCATGAAGCACGTAGATAAGTTCCTGGGCTCGACCAAACGCAAAAGAGGGGATCAGAACTGAGCCACCCCTTTCAAATGTATCATTGACAATTTTTTTGAGCTGGTCCTTTATGTCCGCAACAGCTCCATGATGACGGTTTCCATAGGTGCTTTCCATGATCAGAAGGTCCACATCCCTATCTTCTTCATTAAAGGAAAGCGTTGGATCTTTCAGGATCGGTTTGTCAAACCGACCGAAATCTCCGGAAAAACAGATATTGTAAGTGCGGCCGTTTTCTTTTGCCTTGATCATACAAATGGCGGAGCCTAATATATGGCCGGCATCATAAAATTTGCAGCTTATATCTTTTCCGACCGTTATGGAATGCTTATAGGGATATCCGTCGAAAAGGCCAAAGGCCTGCTGTGCATCGTCTGAGTTGTAAAGCGGTTCTACTTTTTTCAAATTGTATTTGCGGATCAATTCGTTTATCTTTTCCCGGTTCAGCCTCTCTCCCTTTCTTTTCAGGAGTTTTTTGATTTCCTTTACCTCACGTGGCGATGCGAAATTTTGATCTGAGCTGGTTTTCAGGTTGTTTAAAAATCCCCGTACAACTTTATAGTTCAGGTACTCTGAGTCCGATTCCTGAATTTTGGCACTGTCGAGCAGCAGATATTCGCAGGCGTCTTTCGTGACATCCGTGCTGATGATCCGGCCGTTAAAGTTCTCTTTTGTCAGAAACGGAACCCGGCCGGAATGATCAATATGAGCATGGGAGAGGATGATGCTGGTAACCATTTCAGGATCAAACGGGATTACCCTGTTTTTTTCTTCCGCTTCTTTCCTTCTTCCCTGGAACATGCCGCAGTCGAGTATAGTTTTATCGGTTTCGGTCGACAGCAGATGCATGGATCCGGTTACTTCCCTTGCAGCGCCATAAAAAGTAATGTGCATGGTATATCCTCCTCCGAGGTGGTTTGTGATTTTTTACGAATTCGTCAAGCATTATACGTAGCATAATTTTTATAAAGAGGGAAGCACGGGTATTTCGTTAAAAAGCGGTCGAATACAGCTCATGAAATGTTATGCTTGACCCTGATTCAGGTTATGTGGCAAAATAAATAATATCTGTTTATTGAATCAGTTATATTGAATCAGTTATATTGAACCAGTTATGTTGAATCAGTTACATTGAATCGGGGCGGCTGCAAATGAAGGGGCAACTAACTAAATCAGAAGTTGAGCAGATGTACAGAACGCTTTTTGAGCGTTCCATGGACTGTATCTACCTTCACGACCTGGACGGCAATTTTCTGGATGTAAATCCGGTAGGGCTTGATCTGTTGGAATACACAAAAGCCGAGTTTTTATCAAAGAACTTTATTTCTTTTATAGACAAAAAACAGAGAGAGAGAAGGCACTTGACGACCGAAAAGAGATTATTGAAAACGGGTACCAGAAAAGCGTTACGGGATATTCACTTGATCAAATATTGAAATCGAGTTATCGCGCAAAAAAACTGGTGGATCAGATTCTGACATTCAGCCGTGAAGCAATTGCCGAAAGACAACCGCTTGAATTCGGTATCACAATAAAGGAAACGCTAAAGATGCTGCGATCGGTGATTCCGGCAACCATCAGCATCAATCAGTATATCCCTGCAGATCTGGGAATGGTAATGGCTGATCCTGCGCAACTGCAGCAAATGGTTGTAAACCTCATAAACAATGCTGTAGATGCGATGAAAGAAAAAGGAGGAGAGCTTGAAATAAGGCTCGAAAGCATCTCTGTTAAAGAACCGCCGCACGGGTTTGACTGCAAGCCCGGAGAATATATTCAACTGAAGATAGGCGATTCCGGGCAGGGCATTCCGGATAAGAATTTTGAACGAATCTTTGATCCTTTTTTTACAACCCGGAAAACAAGAAACAGAACCGGTCTGGGGCTTTCCGTGGTACATGGTATTGTAGCCATTAATAAAGGGTTTATTACCGTCGAAAACAGAAAAGGCAGGGGAATTGTTTTTACGATTGCTTCTCCGAAAGTGAAGGAGAAGAGTGCATCTTCGGGGAAGGAAAAGCCGGTTCGCAAATCAGATGGTGAGAAAATCCTTTTTGTTGATGACGAAACAGCCCTGATCGATGTCGGAAAGAGGATTCTTGAAAGGATCGGCTATAAAGTCGTCACAGCAAAAAGCGGATCAGAGGCACTGGCATTATTTTCCGCAAACCCCATGCAGTTTGATGTGGTGATAACCGATACAACCATGCCTAACATGACAGGGATAGAACTGTCAGAAGAATTGCTGAGTATCCGGCCCGATATTTCGATTATTGTTTGTACCGGTTACAGTGAGCTGATTTCGCCTGAAAAAGCAAAACAGATAGGCATAAAAAAGTATATCATGAAACCTTTTGAAAAGAGTGATATTGCAGAAACAATACGGAAGGTATTGGAAAAAAATGGTACCTCTCGAAAATCAGTTTGAATACTGGGACAGCGTAGCATCATTAAAAACATTTACACATCCGCTGGATTTTGACAGATTTCATCCCCTTGTACCCAAAACGGCCCGTATCCTTGATTTCGGCTGTGGCTACGGCAGGACCTGCGATGAGCTATATAGAAAGGGTTTTCAAAATATAACGGGGGTAGACTCATCACAAAAGATGATCGAACGCGGCTGCCGGGAATATCCGTACCTCAGTCTGAAGAGATGGCAGGATAATCATCTCCCGTATGATTCCGAAGCCTTTGACGCTGTTATTCTATTTGCCGTTCTTACCTGTATCCCAACTGATATCGGACAAAAATCTCTTATAAACGAAATAGATCGCATCCTTCTTCCGGAAGGTATTATTTATATAAGCGACTACTGGCTTCAGAATGATGAGCGGAATTGCAGCCGATATAATGAGTTTCAGGATAAATATGGTACATATGGCGTGTTCGAACTGCCGGAAGGCACCATTGTCAGGCACCATGGAAAAGAATGGATATCATCCCTTCTTGTTGATTTTAAAAAATTGGATCTGTTTGATATTGAAGTGGTTAGCATGAACGGGAATGTTTCTTCCGGATTTCAATATATCGGGAGGAAAAAGGAGCTGTGAAGGAGGCCTCATGAAAATTTCAATAGATAAAAATCTGGTTGGATTTACACCGGAAAATGAAAACGAAAGAGTTGAGTTGGACAGGTTATGGAAGATTCTTGTGGATTGTGTTAAGTTCAACATGAAACTGGTTCCGGTTGGCGAATATGTGCCGGAGATGACCGACACGGCAAGATTCGCAATAGAAGGCGGGGAATAGTTCAGTAAACGCGGCATGGCGGTCAAGGTATGTTCCCGGCAGAATTGAAGAGGTTATCGTTTTCATGGAAATCCGCAATCAACTGCAACGATAGAAATATTCGATGAAGATTACAGCAACCGGAAAACTAAAGGTTTTATACAAAATATTCAGTGAAAATGACAGCGTTCTCATAATGATCAACGCTGATCCTGATTCAATGGCAAGCGCTCTGGCAGTAAAGAGGCTTTTATGGAGAAGGGTTTCCTCTGCTACAATTTCCAGTATCAATGTTGTGGATCGCCCGGACAACATTGCCATGATCCGGCTTTTGAAAATAAAAATGGTCCCTATAGATGATATCTCAGGCAGCCATTTCAATCGTTTTGTTATCCTTGATTCACAACCTAACCATAACGATCTTTTTTCAAGATTTGCGTATGATGTTGTTATAGACCACCATCCTGAAACCGGCTATAAAGCGCGTTTTTCAGATGTAAGACCGGAATACGGGGCTACAAGCAGCATATTGACCGAATATCTTAAAGCAGCAGGGATAAAACCTTCATCGAGACTGGCTACCGGGCTTTTTCATGCGATAAAGACAGATACGGCTAATTTTCAAAGAAAGGCGGTAATCGAGGATATGAGGGCATTTCAGTTTCTTTTCCGACATGCCAATCTGCATCTTGCCAGAAAGATCGAACAGTCTGAAATCAGGTTTAACCAGCTTAAATACTATAAGAAGGCGCTTGCCGGAAGGATCATGAACAGAGGAAAAATATTTACGCATTTAGGGGGGGTTGAGAATCCGGATATTTGTGTAAATGTTGCAGATTTTTTCATGAGAATTGAATCGGTCCACTGGAGCATCGTTTCGGGGATTTATGATGAAACCCTTGTAATCATTTTCCGCAACGACGGAATCAGAAAAAATGCCGGGAAAGTATCTTCTGAAAGTTTCGGAGATATCGGAAGTGCGGGAGGGCATAAAAATGCGGCTCGTGCCGAAATACCCGTGCCGGCTTTTCGAAAGGAAATCAAGCCGTATAATGCTCAAAATGTTTTAAAATGGATTATAAAAAAAATTAACGGAAGGTCACCGTCTATAAAAGCGAAAAAGAGCTGAAAATCCGGGTGATGTCAGGAAGACCCGTTTTTTTTAAGGATAAGATTTTTCCCGTGACGATTTCCTCTTTAAAAGGGGAGGGGTAAACCGGAATGGAGGAAAGACTTGCAACGTATTGGAAGGGTATATAAAAATGTATTTTCCGGTTGCCGGGATTGAAGTAAATCCTTTTTTACCGCCCGCAGTTGCTTTTATCATTTCATTTTTTACATCAATGGCCGGAGTATCAGGCGCGTTTCTGCTGCTGCCGTTTCAGATCAGCATACTCGGATTCAACAGCCCTGCTGTCAGCGGCACGAATCATCTGTTTAATGTTGTTGCTATCCCAAGCGGTGTGTATCGTTATATTAAAGAAGGAAGAATGGTATGGTCGCTGACCTGGGTTGTTATCATCGGCACATTGCCCGGAGTAATGATCGGGGCGATCCTTCGAATCCAATACCTTCCGGACCCAGGAAGCTTTAAAATGTTTGCGGGCTTTGTTCTTCTCTATATCGGATTCAGAATGCTCAAGAATTTATATGGAAAAGAAGATTCCGGGAACAGCCAGGGTTGCTCGGAAGATCAATTCCAGCAACTTGTGAATCAAAGTAAGAAGGAGAGCGGAAGGGGCCATCTCCCAAAAGTTCATATGAAAAAAATTTCACTTCTATCTATTGAATATGGATTCTATGGTCAGGATTTCAGAATCAACACTATCGGGATAATGGCATTGAGTTTTTTTGTCGGCATTATCGGAGGGGTTTATGGAATAGGCGGCGGAGCGATAATCGCTCCTTTTTTTATCAGTTTTTTCAAGCTTCCGGTATATACGGTAGCCGGCGCCGCGTTGATGGGCACTTTTGTGACATCTGCTGCCGGTGTTCTGTTTTATCAGCTCATAGCCCCTTACTATCCGGATATGGCGGTGGCGCCTGACTGGGCACTGGGGTTTTTGTTCGGGATCGGGGGATTTTGCGGCATGTATTGCGGGGCAAGATTACAAAAATTTATTTCCGCTCGGATCATTAAATGGATACTGGTGGTTTGCATTCTCTTTACTGCCGCGAAATACATTATCTCATTTGTGTTATAATTCAACGGCTGTGAAAATGCCGGAAAAGGATATGGATATGATGTTGAGAACACCTCTCCCGGCATTAAATGATGCCGAGGGATCTGAAGTTCCTGAATTTATTCATCCGGTTGTGGATGCTCATGTACATGTGTTCCCGGAAGATCTTTTCAGGGCAATCTGGAAATGGTTTGATGAATTCGGATGGCCGGTGCGCTATCAAATGAGCAGCGAAGAGATTTTGAATTTTCTATTATCACGGAGAGTCAATCACGTTGTAGCGTTTCAATACGCCCACAAACCAGGGATTTCCAGAGAACTGAATCATTACATGGCAGGACTTTGTAAAACGTTTCCCGGAAAAGTAACCGGTATGGCGACTGTCTTTCCCGGCGAAGAGGGTGCAGCGGATATTCTGGAGGAAGCCTTTAAATCAGGGCTTAAAGGCGTTAAACTTCACGCTCATGTTCAGTGCTTTGACATGAACAGTAAGGAGATGGAACTCATTTATGATATCTGCTCGTCCCGGGGAAAGCCTCTTGTAATGCATGCGGGAAGAGAGCCTAAAAGTCCGGGATATTCCTGCGACCCCTACCAGATTTGCAATGCTGAAAAACTGGAGAGAGTTCTGGAGGAATTCCCCGCTCTTAATGTATGTGTGCCGCATCTGGGCGCCGACGAATTCCTTGCCTATAAGTATCTTATTGAAAAATATGATAATTTATGGCTCGATACAGCAATGGCCGTTACCGATTATTTGCCGGGTGAAAATCCTGTTCCCCTTGCTGAGCTGAGGTCTGATCGTATAATGTACGGGTCTGATTTTCCGAATATTCCTTATGCCTGGGATCGTGAGTTAAAGGAACTGGCAAAAAATTTTCAGCAGGATAAAATCCTGAAACAGATACTGGGGGGTAATGCCATAAACTTTTTTTCGTTAAACGTACCTCATTCAAAATAGATATTTATGATGAGATCAAACCTGACGTTAATTGGAATGCCCGGAGCCGGGAAAAGTACAATCGGTATTGTACTGGCCAAGCAGATGTCCCTCGGATTTATTGATACGGATGTTTTGATTCAGATCAACCAACAGAAGTCATTGCAGGAGATCATAGATGAAAGTGATTATCTGAATTTGAGAAAAATCGAAGAGGAAGAGATCCTGAAAATCAATATCAAAAATCATGTAATTGCAACAGGCGGCAGCGCCGTATACAGCAAAAGCACAATGCGCCATTTAAGGGACATTTCTATGGTTATTTTTCTGAAGGTAAAATATGAAGAGATAAAGAAAAGAATTCATAATTTTGAATCAAGGGGTATTGCCAGACATAAAGATCAGACATTCCGGGATCTGTTTAATGAGAGACAGATCCTCTACAATAAATATGCGGAGTTTACGATTGACTGTATAAATTTTGATCAGGAAGAAATTGCTGAAATCATTGCATCAAAAGTGTTGATTTCCCGGTGATAATTGAAAATGATGTCTGGAATTCGGAAACTGTATTTAATTCAGGGACAGGGAGTAATATGAAACAAAAAGTATATATCACGCGCAGAATACCGGAAATCGGTATCGATCTGCTCAAAGAAAAATTTGAAGTAAAAATCTTTTTTGAGAATCGCCGTGTGGACAAAACTCTGCTTATCCGGGAAATTGAAGACTGTAATGCCATGATAAGCCTTCTGTCCGATAAAATTGATGAAGAAGTTCTTGATGCCGCAGGAAATCTTAAAATAGTTGCCAATTATGCTGTCGGCTACAACAATATAGATATTCAGGCCGCAAAAAGTCGCAAGATAATGGTTACAAATACACCCGGAGTTTTAACAAACGCCACAGGAGAAATTGCGTTTGCCCTGCTGATAACGCTGACAAGGAAAATTATCGAGGCAGACCGGTTCACCCGCAGGGGAAAATTTATCGGCTGGGATCCGCTGCTTTATCTTGGAGACGAATTAAACGGGAAAACAATAGGCATCATTGGAATGGGGAGGATAGGCCGTGACATGGCATTCAAGTGCAGGGCATTTGGAATGAATGTCATTTATTATAATCGAAAACCTGTGGATGAAAGTATTGAAAAGGAGTTGCAGGCCGCTTATGTAAATTTTGAGGAACTGCTTGAAAATTCGGATGTAATATCCGTACATACTCCCCTTGCAGATGAAACATTTCACATGCTGGGGGAAAAGGCATTTGGCAGAATGAAAAAAGGGGTCTATATTATCAATACTTCCAGGGGTGAAGTGATTGATGAGAAAGTTCTCGTTCATGAGTTGAAATCAGGAAAGGTTAAAGGCGCCGGTTTTGATGTTTATGAGTTTGAACCTGAAATTACCAGAGATCTTTTAACCATGAACAATGTTGTACTTCTTCCGCATATCGGTTCCGCTACGATTGAGACGAGAAATAAAATGTCTGAAATGGCGGCGGAAAATGTAATCGCAGCACTTGAAGGGAGAAGGCCTGAGAATCTGGTGCCGGAGCTCAATGGTTTGTTTTAAACACAGACGGAGGATTTTTTGATGGACAAAAACCCGGCCCATATGGAATCGGAACAAAGAATCGAAACGTTAGAGAAGGCGGACATCGAGCGGGAACTCGCAGAGAAGGCACTGAAGGAGAGCGAGGAAAAATATAGAAGCCTCGTAGAAAACATTCCGGACGTAATATATTCAATAGACAAATCTTTCAGAATTGTAGCGGCAAGTCTGCCTGCTGCAAATTTTTATGGCTATGGAGCCAATGAAGTATTGGGACAGGAGTTTTCGACATTTATCTATCCTGAAGACAAGAGCCTTGTGGTAAGCTCTTTTCTTGAAGCGATAGAAACCCGGCGAGAGTGGACCCGCGGGCTGCAGTTTCGTATGATCTCTAAGCAAGGCGTAACGCACTGGGTGGAACTCAATTCTCATATGCAATTTTATGAGGATGGCAACTATGTAAGAGAGGAAGGAGTGCTTCGTGATATAGATGATCGTATAAAGGCCGAAGAGGCTCTTCAAAAAGTACACCGTGAACTGGAGAAGACGATAGAAAAGAGAACTGCCGAACTGGTAAGGATAAATAAGCAATTGAGCTTGGAAATCAAAGAGCGGGAGAAGATGGATACCGAACTGAAAAATTCAGAAGAACGGCTGAATATTATGTTTGAATATGCTCCGGATGCTTATTTTTTGAATGATTTGGATCGGAAATTGATTGATGGCAACAGGGCGGCCGAAAGGCTGACCGGCTATACGAGAGAAGAATTAATCGGAAGAGATTTTTTAGAACTTAATTTGTTGCCCAGGGAGCAAATTTTGGAGGCCGGAAGGAATTTTAAGAAAAATTCAAAAACGTTACCCACAGGACCCGTGGAATATAGTTTATGCCGCAAAGACGGTAAGAAGGTCAACATTGAAATAAACGCTTTCCTTGTAAAAATAAAAGGCAGGGATATCGTTTTAGGAATTGCCCGGGATATTACGGAACGAAAGCAAGCAGAGGAGAAACTTCGAAAATTACATGAAGAACTGGAGAAACGGGTTAAAAAGCGAACCGAAGATCTTGCCAGAATCAATAAAGAGCTGGAGATAAAAACCGTTAATCTTGAAGAAGCCAATACGGCATTAAAGGTTTTAGTGAAAAGACGTGAGGAAGATCAAATTGAAATTGAAGAGAAAATATTGGCTAATTTCAATGAATTGGTTATGCCGCTGGCAGACAGATTAAAAGAAAGTCGTCTGGATGACAGGCAACGGTCCTGGCTGGATATTTTGGAGACAAATTTAAGAGATATTATCTCCCCCTTTTCTCGCAGGTTGAACTCAAAATTCTGGAAGCTCACCACCACGGAATTTCAGGTCGCAAATTTCATCAAAAATGGAAAAACAACTAAAGAAATCGCAATGTTAATGGGAGTTGCCACAAGCACTATCGATACGTATCGTGACAATATTCGCACGAAACTGGGAATCAAAAACAGGAAAATTAATCTTAGAACCTACCTTATGGATATCAAATAATATGGATTTTTAATCCATATTATCCCCATGATTATTCCATATTGCCTTTCTGATTCTTTTTGATATATAAAGATTATACAGTAAGAATCGACGGTTATCTGAGGCCGGACATTGTTGAGGGTTACTTGAAAACAGCCGGGCAGAGGTCGCGATCTGTTTATGGAATTGTCAAGGAGTATGAAGTTGATGAGATTGTGTGCTATTATTCTGGCAGTCGGTTTTATCCTGATCCCCTGTTCAGGAGAGGCTGCCATGAAGGAAATGACCAATGATTCCCTAAAGAAGGTGGAAGGTGATAATTCCGGAACCTCCTCCTATCAAGAGAAATATCCTGCAAAAGACGCAATGGATGTTTCCCCGCAAAAAAGTGAGTTTCCCAAGTTTGAAACTGAAATGAGGTCATTAAAACAAAGCCGCAATTATATAAAATTTTTACTTTTGCTGAATAAACTGGAAAAAATTTCAAAAAAAAAGAATCACGAAGAAATTTTGGATTCAAAGTATTTTCTGGCTCTCTGTTCCGACATTGCGCACGTTTCTCAGCATTGCCGGAAAAATTTAACCACACTGGAAACCACGGTTGAAAATTATAAAATGAAGGAACTGGTGAGTGCTAAGAGCAGATTATTTGCAAAAGTAACCACTTTTTATGATTGCCTTTACGACTATCAAAGCGGAAAAGGCGCGTCACCTGATTTGAAGGAACTGATCTCTGAAATAAGATTTGGACAGGATTTTTTTGAAACGGAATATAGCAAATTAAGAAGTTCGAAATATTAATAGTGATGAAACCATATGGTTTGGTATAGAGCATCATGTTTTGAAATATTTCTAAACAGATGTTTAGTAAAAATAGCATTCAGTATTGATGATAAACTTTTCAAAAGAGAAATGGAGCAGGCTGTCGAAAGTCCACCTGATGCCATGCCGGATATTTGTATTATTGCTCGGAATTAAATCATTCAGTCATAAAGGAGGAGTTGTGTCTGATGAGAAACCGATTATAGAAAGACGAAAACACAAGAGATTTACAGTCAGGGCAGGTGCGAGTGTGACATTCGTTCCTTATTTTTCAAAGCAGGGCCAGATAGTCGATATCAGCGAAGGAGGTCTTGCTTTCCGCTATATCTCGGGGGGAAAAGGTCCCTGGAGAGGGTTTATTGCAATTCTGATTGATCGCATTGATTTGTTTCTTAAAGATGTACCGTTTAAAATCGTGTTTGATTTTAAAATAAAACGTGTTAATTTTTTTGGTGTGAAATCGATGCGAAGATGTGGAGGAAAATTCGGAGATCTAACTTCCGCCCAGACAGCTAAACTGGAATACTTTATCAAGAATTATACTTTGTTATCTAAAATGTAATCTGAGAAAGTTCCTTTTGAGTTCAAGCTGCATCCGAATTTTTTCAGAACACGCCCCAAAAACCATAAGCCCGTGATGCTGCATCTTGCTGATCTGTTTTTGTGCGCAGTAAAATGTAAAGGCTGGTGCTCTCTGATTTCGTTATTTTCTCAGTGAAAAACAAAAAAAGCAACAATTAGCACAATACAAAATATTTTGTGTGAGTGTAAGAATTATAACCTGAT
>JAQYVL010000181.1 GCA_030145525.1 Desulfobacterales bacterium | reverse complement strand
ACAAAGTCAACAGCCATAGTATGGTCTAATCCGGCTTCAATATTATTTATAGTACGACAGAGATCTCCTTGATGGGAAGTCTCTCTCAATACGAGCGTTATAAAAGCCGTATTGCCAAGGTTGAGATTTCCAAAGAATATGGACTTTCTGAATTATCCATATATCTATGTCATATCGCCAACACTCAGGTGAAGGCTCTGGTTGTGATTGTTTTCCAGTAATTTTGAAAATTTCACCAAAAATTAAAAAGACTCCTGGCCGGAAATTATACTGAAGCTGAATTATTTAATGAAATATCATTATTAAAACAGCCCCATCCGGTTTGATGCATTTTACATAAAACCATACTGAACATAAGTTCAAGCAGATCATATACGGTAAACTCAATATCCTCCTTTACAACTGATTTAATGGTTTTATCAAGTTTTTCCAGTTCTTTTTTGTCTATTTTCAGATCTTTCAGCCAAAGGATTTTTTGCGAATGAATGTCGGTCCGGCAGCCTTCCCATTTTTTTTTCAATTCTGAAATTTGTTGTGAAGATGCTTTTATAATCTGCTCTTTTGTTTCTTCTAAAGGAAAAGGGGTTTGGGTGTTTATTTTTTCTTTTATCTTTTCTGTATGCCTTAACCTTTCATCTCTTAAGTTATCGAGGAGCATTGCTCTTGCTTCTTCCGGGATGTTGGCTTGTACGGATTTGAGAAGTTTTTTATTTTGATTTACGTTTGTTATACATTCCTGAACAGCACTCTCCCAGAATGAGTGATTTACTTTTTTTAATAGATCAGAGGAGTTGTCTTTTTCGGAACTCCTCTTTTGAACGATGTCGATGATAGGGTTTAGCTTTCCGGCTGTTTTTTTAAAAAGGCGATCCCCTGTTACGACAAAATAAATCATGACAACCGCCGCATACCAGTCCTGAAGGCACAGGACCTTTTCAACATCTCCGAACAGCTCTTCCAGAATTGTGTTATCGAAAAATTGTGTGGGGTTCGCGTAAAAGGGTGTCCCTCCGAGCAGAGGTTGTTCTATATCTCTGCCGCTATGCTCTTTGTAAATAACAGATGTTTCTGTATCGATAAGTCCCAGGTCATATTCTTCCGGTGAAGATAAAAAGTTTGGATTTTTTTCAGGATCTCCGGTAACCAGAATGTTTTCCGGCTTGAAATCCCTCATCGCCACTCCTTGTTGCTTTAACCACGCAAGAAGGTCCAGAATATTGGTAACAATACCTTCCATTTGAGACTTGTTTTTTGTAAAATATTTCCGGTGCAGGTATTCATTTACAGTTTCTCGGTAAGCTTTAATTGTTTCCTTATGATTCAGAAGCAGTATATTTAAAAAGTCATTTATTTCGGACACCGTATCCGGAGAGAGTTCCTTTTCAGAATCTTCCATTTTTTTATATGCAAGATGAAGTAAAAACCAGTCCTCTATTTTATATTGAAACACTGATGGCTTAATCTTGTTTCGGCTGAGTATTTTGTTTGCTTCTGCTTCAAACGAGGTGTAGATTTTTTTAAGGTCATAACCGATTTTCCCTTTTTTGTTCCCGTATCGACCTTCAAAATTGTGATATTCCTGAATGATTCCCCGGTTGTTGGTAATTTCTTCAACAAATCTGTTTTCACTCTCAAAGTGCATTTTGTTTAAAATGTCTCCAAGGATTCCATATCTTGAGAGATCCATAAAAAAAATAAAGGTGTCGTCGATTTTAAGAAACTGCTGGTATTCAAGATTTTTTTTAAGCCAGCTAATGTACCGGCCTTCCATTTTTTCAGGGGCAAATTCGTCCTCAGGAAAGGAATAAACCCGTTTCAGAATGACAGAAACACCGGGAACAACGCATTCTCTGGGTTCCAGTCTGAAAACGATCCGCTGATCAGCATAGATGCAATCCAAATAGTCGTTTAATTCCGTTATGGGCTGCGGAGGAATTTTAACCACCAGATGATCATCATAGATCACATAAAAACACATGCTTTTACTGCCGCTTTCCGCTCCCAGCGGAGCAATTGTCATTCGTCTTGATACCCATTCTCCGGCATGTTCCACCCGCAATTCAAATGTATCATAATGCGGTCCAAAAGAGGGCGTATCAATACGCTTTACTTCGAAAGGAGCCTGGGCATGGGCGTTTATCTGGTGTGTGAAAAGCTTAAGAAAATATCTGAGAACAGTTGCCCTTGCCTTTGAATAATTTTTTGAGTTGCCAGTGGGCTCTTTTTTTTTGCTCATCCTTCATAATCCCGGATCGTTTCACCTAAAGTGAGCGTGCCGTTTAAAATATTCATGGTCAGCCTGTCGCAGCTGCATCATTTCATCATAAAAATCGACAGGCGGCCATACCTTTTTTGAGATCGTTACTATTTTATATAAATAATCTATGTTATTATACAATATTTATTTTTCAACAGAGATACGAATGGAGGTTAAATGAAAATAACCAGTGAGATATTTCATTCGGTCTTTTCTGATGTGAACGGAGTATGTTCCGGATGGGTCTGCGGTTTTGATGAAAATTTTTTACAATATTCAGGCACACCGATTATCGGCGGCCTTTCATGTTCTTCGAGCTGTCTTATATCCGGCATATATCTATTCTTTTCAAGTTTAAACTGGATCATCTCATTAAACATTTCTTTTTTCTTTTGAATGAGCCCTAGCTTTTCAATCCGGTTTAAAAAGGTTTTGAGGATAACAAATGCCATTCTGCCAAGGGCTTTGGTATCCTGGTTTCTGTGGACCCTCTTTTCAAGATCAACCTGTGCAATTACATCAAGCCCCCATTTTTCATAGATATCCAGAATCATACTGGTTTCTATTCCGTAACCGATTGGAAAGGGAATTGTTTCAAATATTTCTCGATAACCCGCATACTCACCCGAAAGCGGTTGAAGAATCTGGGTCAGTTCCGGGAAGTAAAGAGAAAAAAGCGGTCTGATTACAAGCTCTGTAACTCTGCCTCCGCCTGTTGCGCGCATCTTATTTTTCTCTATTGCAATGGGCCGGTCATAAAATGCTTTGGAATATTTGATGTCATCAGATAGAAGAAGCGGACCGATAAGCGCATATGCGAATCGGTGATGAATGTTTTTAATATCGGCATCAAGATAAACAATGATATCACCCTTGGTTATATATAATGCTTTCCATAGGTTCTCACCCTTGCCTCTAAAATTTTCGAGGTCCGGAAGGATATCGGATGCTTTGTATACATCTGCACCGTACTCACCTGCAATTTCTCTGGTCTGATCAGTGGAACCGGAATCGACTACAACAATTTCATCCAGCAGCGGGCAGCGGGTCATCAACTCTGATTTCATAATTATGATTTCTTTAGCAATGGTTTTTTCTTCATTCAAAGTCGGCAGGCATAATGAGATTGTTAGATTTTTTTTCTCTTTTTGTTCGACCAGCAATTTCAGATCACTGAAATCGGAATAGTGGAAGGTGTTTTTTTCAAGCCAGGTATTATTCATCGCAGACTCCACTGTCTATTGCTTTGATAACGCCGATTATTTGAGCTATTCCCGTATACATCGGTTCAATTTCTATACTTGCATTGGCGAGATGATAGTTGTGCCCGCGGGTAATGCCCAGCGTTACAGCGGGTATTTTATGATTAAGAAAGATGGAAAGCTCTGAACCGCTTGGCTCTGCCATTGGTTTGAGCCCCAGTTGTTTCATAATTGCTACTGTGCTTTTTACAAGGGGATGATTGAAGTTCAATGTGCTGGCATTAATACTGCTGATTGTTTTCAGTTTCATTTCAACCTGATATTCATGACTTAGTCCATCAACAATATCTGTAATATCTTTGAAAATTGATTTTACCATTTGGTCGGAATCACTTTGTATTTCAAAGCCAAGTGTTCCCTCCAGGGCGATAATACCGTGCTTGAATCCGCCGGCTATTTTTCCGATGATCACTCGAGCCCTTGGACGCTGGGGCAGCCGCAATGTCAGTATACGATTGATCACATCATTTAAAATCAGGATGGCATTTGGCTGAAAACGATGCTCCCACCCCGTGTCTGAGGATATTTTACATTCGACCTCACATCTTTTGGTGCCGTACGAGTAATAATTGAGGCGCCCCAGCTCTCCCCCCTCCAGGCATATCGCACCCCGCACAGGCGTTTTCCAGGCACTGAGAAGCTGCCGAATTCCTTGAAGATTTGCTTTGCCCAGGGAATGGATAAGGCCGGCGATCACGATGTCGGATTCAAATGTCAGATTGAGTTTTTTGAATATTTCCGGCAGAGATGCTAGAACACCAACACCTGCCGAATTATCCATGATGCCAGGCCCTGTCAGGTAGTCTGTTTTGATTGTAAAATTATGATCCGAATCCTTGTCGATAAAGGTGTCCAGATGAGCGACAATGAATATGGGAGGCTTGCTGTCGTTTGTTCCATGAATAACGCCGATGGGATTTCTGAAATCATCCATTGTGCACTCATCAACTTGTGCCTGTGAAATCCTTTCCTGAAAGATTTCAGCACGTTTGGCTTCATTAAACGTTGGTGCCGGAATCTGTCCTATCAGGATAATATTTGTGAGGATGGTTTCCTTTATCGATTTTATCGCGTCTACATAAGATGGAATTTTATCCAGATAACTTTCCATGCTGATTTCCTGTAACTGTTCTGGTAACGAGCCCATTTTCAGCAAACGACGGAGTTGTTGAATGTTTTATCCTTGTTATTTCGAGAGGATAATCATATGGCCGTTTATGAATTGAAATACGTGCCATACTCCTGGTGCAAAAAAAGATACTCCGACGGGTGCAGTTCGAACTATTTTATATAGAATAACGGTTCTGTGAAATTTCGCTTATAAGCATGCGAGCTTTTTCGAAGATAACTCTGATTATATACACCGGAATCTTCTTGAAGGTCAATGGTTCTTTATAAATCTTGCCCCCTGAAACAAAGCTGTCCGACTCGTATGGTTCAAACCGCTTTTCCGGCCTTTACCCCGGCGGCGTGACTTGCAGCCTGAATTTGCACCATATTTCCATTTTTGAGATGGTTTCTAATTGAATTTGTGTTATGATTTCGTTGTCTATACATGATAAAATAGGGCAGCGGCAAATTTTGGACGTTACCAGGTTCGTTCCAACATTTTTTTTAGAAGGAGCCATTACAATGCCCGGTTATTTTCAAATCGATATTCAGAGGAAAAATCATGAGTGAAATCAGGATGTATGGTGAAATGCGAACAGACTATGACTGCGAAACAACCGGCCTGCCTGCCGAACGATGGGGAGAAGCTGTTTTTAAAATCGGAGATGAAGAAATTGTACTTGAGGTTAGTGTTGAAAAAGATATTATAGTCGCGATCATGGTTGGTGATGATTCCGTATGGAAGGGCACGCTAACCGGGCTGAAAAAATTGATCAAAGGTGAAATAAAGGCAAGATAGGACTTTTTAGAATACTGATTTTTTAAGCAGGGACGGCTTTCTGCTGAAAATTTTTGTCATAATCAGTAACTCTGGAAAGAAGAGGAGAACATATTTTCATGAATCAGAAGATGGCATTCTCTCTTAGAAGAAAATGGAAGCGTTTTACGGTTAAAGGCGGTGCAGTGGTCATTCTTGAGAAGCCGCGCATAATGGGGCTTCTGGGGCAGTCGAATATTGAGTTTGGGCCGATTGTAAATATCAGTATGGGAGGACTCGCCTCTCAATATATTGAAAACAAAAGACGGATGAGTTCAACTGATAAATTGTCAATTAGAATGCCTGATAAAAGTATAATTGTGGATAAGGTTTCATATAAGACCATAGCAGATTTTGAGGTTGCCGAAATGCCGGATGGAAAAAAAATTCGGAATCGCTGTGTAAAGTTTTTTAATATGAGTTCTTATCAGACCTTTCGACTGGATGATTTTATTAAAAACTACTCAATAGGTTTTATGATGGACCGTCGCAGTGGGGAGGAAAGGCGCAAATATGTTGATCCCAGGTATGAGGATCCGGAGTGGAATGTATTAAAGGAAAGAAGGAGCGGTTTGGAAAGAAGGGTTTACAAGGTTCTTCTGTAGTTCGCTTTGAGGGGATAGAATCTGTTTTATAGCCGTTGTCATGAATATACTCCGATTGAACAGCGATCAAGAGTCTCCTCGTTCGTTAATTTTGACATTTGGAGCGTTCTAACATTTGCTTCGCTAAATTTGAAAAACTCGGTCGCAAGCTCCCTCAGGCAGTTCCAAATTTGACGCTGTGCTTCATGAAGAACGCTTTTCAAATGGCCTCAAGAGACTTCACTCAGAGGCCACTTGATCGCTGAGAGAACGTAGGAATCGGAAAATTATTATTACAAACACTATAGTTTAAAGTTAAAGGAATCAAAGGTTGTTATTCATAAAATTCATATTATGCCTCTTTCTATAGCGATTATAACATTGAATGAAGCGGATCGAATTAAGAATTGCCTTGAAACGGTTTCCTTTGCAGATGAAATTCTGGTTGTCGATTCAGGCAGCCGGGATGATACCGTTAAAATCGCAGAATCTTTTGGCTGCAGAATTTTATCCCGGGAATGGCTGGGTTATTCACGTCAAAAGCAATATGCCGTTGATAAATGCAGCAATGACATGGTTTTAATTCTTGATGCCGATGAAAGGCTGTCCAAAGAAACCGCAGAAGGCATTCAAAGAATCATCACCATGCCGGAACCGGAATTTGTTTCGTATAGTTTTCTGCGGAAGAATATTTTTCATGATCGCTGGATTCGCCATTGCGGCTGGTGGCCGGATCGTGTGGTTAGGCTGGTGAATAGAAGACAGGGCAACTTTAATGATAATCTTGTTCATGAAGGATGGATCTCCCATGGCGCTGTAAAAAATCTTGATCTGTTTATTGAGCATTATAGTTTCCGTCATTATGCAGATATGATTAAAAAAATGCAGGATTATTCAACGCTTGCAGCACAGGAGATGCTGCAGAAAGGCAGACATGCATACTGTTGGACTCCTTTTTCCCATGGCTTATGGATGTTTATTCGGACCTTTTTCTTAGAAAGGGGGCTGTTGGAGGGTTTTGATGGCCTGATGATCTCCCTGCTGAACGCCGGGGGATCTTTAATGAAATACGCAAAACTCAGGGAATTGGAAAAGTACGGAGGAGGTTCTTTTTTCCGTTCTTGAAAAAAGTAAACCTACTCAGATGCCGAATTGTCCTGTTTTTTTTGAGAAATTTTTTCTTTAACCCACTGTATTGCCCGGTTGTTTATCCAGACAAATAAAACAGCCCACAAGGTTCCGAGCAGGCTGCCGGCAATCACATCAAACGGAAAATGATCTCCCACATATATTCTTGATAAGATGATAATAAAGGCAAGAAAATAGGCAAAAGGGATTAGTGAACGGAAATAATAGCTCAGGAAAAACGCAGCCGCAAAAGTATTGACAGCATGGCTGGAAGGAAATGAAAAAGACTTCCCATAAATTTTTTTTGGAAGAACCGGTGTAACCTGCCAGGCGGAACTGACGTTTCTTCGGACTTCCGAGATACTATGATACGGCCTGGGACGATTGATTGCCGGTTTTATAATCCTGTAATTTGTCCAGTCGGCAACTCCGATCATTACAAGAATCATGATTGCTATCATGCGGTATTTCAGGTTTTTTTTAAAAATCAGAAAAAGCCAGCACAATATAATCGGAACAATAAAATATTTTAACTTTGATGCAACCGGCATTATAATATCAAAAAATGCATTCCGGCATTCCTGATTGATGAAGTAAAAAATATCAATGTCGATTTGTTCTAAAAACTGCCACATATCTTTCCTGCCGGTATCGTAAAATATTGTATTGCCCTAGTCGGACTATAGAACCGAATGTCCCGGTAAATGTCAAATAAAAACCCACTTTCCAAAAAATCCGAAAAGTTTTCGAGATTATTATTATCTAATTTGAGTTCACTTTAGGTATTGCTTTTTAGGGGAACTCTATCTATCTCTTGTTTGTAAGACAGGTGCCAGGTCGTTTTTTGCGCTACCTGTGGCATCCGGTTCCCAAAAGAAATGTTGAAAGCAGGTATTTATGCAAAAGGGTCTTTTAATCGAAAAAAAATGGACAAGCCGCTCCGGCATATTTAAATTGACAATCATCATGGCATTGTTCTTTTTGCTGCTGGCACCCATAATGCCTGAAGTGTCTACCTATCACAGTGATGAATGCTTTTATACGGACTCGGCAACCTACATGATGCAGCATCAGGATTGGATTACGCCTCATTATTCGGATGGATCCCTGCGAATTAAAAAACCGATTATAACGTACTGGACGATCGCTGCTTCTTATTGGATTTTGGGAATAGATTATTTTGCCACTCGACTTCCATTTTTAATTGCAGGGTGTTTCATCGTATTACTGGGTTATGCATTATCACGAAAGCTTTTTGAACAAAGCGGCTCTGCTGTTCTGACAGCCGTGATTCTTGTGTCAAACATTCAGCTGATTCATATTTCATTACGCTCTACTCCGGATATTTTACAATGTTTGTTTCTGAACATCAGCCTGTATGGATTTGTTCTTCTGATTTTTCATGATGACAAGCGCCTGCGAAATTATATTATGGCCTATGTCGGGGCAGCACTTGCAATTGAAACCAAGGGATTTTTAGGATTTACAACTTTGTTTTACGCATTTGTTTTTGTCCTGTGCAGCCGGAAAGCGAATCGGAATATTAAAAATCTGATCCATGTCCCAACAATACTCATTTCAGCAATATTGGCGGCAGGGTGGTTTTTTTTGATCTATATGAAACATGGCGACCCTGCGTTAAGCGGTTTTTTTCAGGATCAGGCCGGAACCGGAATGGATGTCGAGGGCTCCGGCTTTTATGTTCTCTCAAATCTGATAGACTATTCCTGGGGTGTCTTGCGCCATTTTATGCCATGGATTTTACTTCTTCTAATCGGGTACATCTTTACCCGAAAAGAGGCTTCCGATTTTGCCAGGCGGAATAAAAGGGCAATTTTTTTTATTTGCGGCTGGTTTTTATTTCTGCTTGCTATTTTTATCAATGGGAAAATGAGCCGTACGCGTTATCTGCTTCCGGCGTATCCGATGCTATCGGTTCTTGTTGCATCCTTCCTGACCGAAATGTTCCGCAACAAGAGCATGATCCGGGTTCTCCGGTATACATACGGTATATTTTTAATTCTTGTGAGTATCTGCGCTATTGCATTTATCGGAGCGGGCCTTTGGATGGAGTTGCGAATTTTGCTCGCCGGTGCGCTCCTGCTGTCGGGCTCAATGATGCTTTATTATTTTTCTTTTATTAAAAAAAATCTTGAGATGAGTTCTGCTCTCGGCATTAACATACTGGTTGCAATTTCAGTTGTATATTTTTTTATTATACCAACCTTTCGTGTATCCCCGTCTGAGAAACTTACAGAATGCATTCTGCAAAACATGGATGAAAAATCCAAAAGCATTTCTGTCTGGTCAAAAGAAAAATACAAATTTACCGGGCAGATTAATGTGTTTTCAAAAGGGATAGTCAGTGTGTTTGAATTCCCGGGCGGTCCCCTGCCTGATAATTTGTATCAGCGGCCCCTGGTCATACTTTCTGAAGAATCTAAAGCTGGTTTGAATTTAACGGAATATGATGTTCGCCCTTGCGGATACGTATATCGATCCGTCAAGCCTGAAACAGTCCGGGAGGTTCTTAAAACCGGTGATCCGGATATGCTTTTTCATACAATCAGACAGCACTATTATCTGGCAAGAAGGAGAGGGTAATCATTTCAGGATTACAGGGTATTGTGTGCGGGTTTTTTTTCTTTGAATATAAAGTATAAATTTCTAGCGTATATAAGCAAACCAGATCCCTGCCCCACGATGAATACCGGATCTCTGCGGTGTATGGCATACGCAAGCAGGGTAACTCCGCCTGCAACACTGAAATACCAGAAAGCAACGGGTATAATGCTCTTTTTTATGCGTTCGGATTGAAGCCATTGAACCAGAAACCGCATTGAAAATAAAAATTGTCCTAAAAATCCTATGATCAGCCAAAAGTCAAGTTTAACCATTGATGAAATTATTCCTTTCTCTCTATTATCGGAATTTTAGAGCGTCGCTGTAACCACATTACACCGAACATATCTATAATCCCCACCCATAAGCGATTATGGAGGCCGTATTTTGACGTACCCCGTTTACGCTCACGATGATTCACTTCAACGGACAGTACTCTTCCGTCTGCCCGGATAACCAGTGCGGGGAGGAACCTGTGCATATGATCAAAATACGGAAGTTTGCGAAACAGGTCTTTCTTGAACAGTTTAAGCCCGCTCCCCGTGTCAGGAGTGCCGTCTTTCAGTAAGCTCGAACGGACAGCGTTTGCAATTTTTGAGGAGAGCCGTTTCAACCAGGTGTCCCTGCGTTTTTTTCGATATCCCACCACCATCAGCTTGTCGTTTGGCGCACTGTATCCCCTCATCTTTTCCCAAAGAAGTGGTATGTCTGCGGGATCATTCTGCCCATCGCCATCCAGCGTTGCAATCCATGGGGCTTTTGCAGAATGAATTCCGGTGGTGATTGCCGTACTTTGGCCGCAACTTGTTTTATGGCGTAAAATTCTAAGCCTTGAACATGATGATTTGATTTCCGATAAAATTTCCGGTGTGGCATCATCACTTCCATCATCCACATAAATGATTTCATATTCAAGCTTTCCATCAAGGCTGGAGCAAATTTCCGAGATTAACGGTGCAATGTTCTCCGCCTCGTTCAGCACAGGCACAACAACGGATAACATTAATTCTGAATTCATATCGGTTTTATCCATATTGGATTTTTTATGAAGCTATCATCAATTGGTTAACAGATTTCGACATGATCTTGAAGCACACAAACAAAATCATGACGAAATCACCAAACCTCATATCCGTATTTTTTAATTTATACAACATAATCTTAAATGGCATTGGCATGATAATGCATATTGCCCACAATTCACTAAAATATTTAATTATTCCTAAATTGAGCGATTGTCGAGGCTTGCCCGCCTTCGGCGGTGTTGCCGTAGCTAAGCAAGTTGAGCACAGCGAAATCCCGCCCTGCGGGGGAAGATGACATTTCGCTATAGTTTTCTATGCGGTATGTCGTCTGACGAAGTAGATGCGGTAAGATCGGCAATCCCTTGTGGTTTCAAATTTTAAGAATTCAAATGGATAAAATCCTCTGAAAGTATCTGTAAATTCAAAATTCTTAAAATTTGAAACACTCACTTTAGGTATTGAAAGATATCAGTGATGTGTTTATAAGGTTCTTTATTGCAGTATATCTGCTGTGCATAAAACGGATGCATATCATGAAACGATCCATATCCATTGAAAAATTTCGAAATCATAACATGAGCTGCATGTATAATGCGGACCGGTTTTCCGAATCGGAAGTTATGGTTCTCCTGAACTCAGGGGCTTCAAAATTATTTTCTCAGAAAAAGCAGATTTATGAAACCGAAAACGCCATCAGTTATCAATTGAGAATAAATGGGAATGTATATTTTGGGAAAGAGTTCAAAATTAATAAGTGGTACCGGAAGATATGGAACTGTTTTTTCCCTGTATGTCAAAATAACTTCAGGGCTGGAATCAAAGTTTCGGAAGCGGGGCTGCCGACACCGCAGCCTCTTATCGCTGCGTCATTACGGACAAACGGTGCCAGGAAGCAGGTTCTTGTGACCGATTTTTGCGATAATGCCATCGGTCTGAATGATTTTACAATATATTATAAAGACAGGGAACGCCTTGCCATTATGGAAAAGGCAGCGGATCTTCTTGCAGAATTTTTCAGCAAAGGGTTTTATTCCCGGCATCTTCGTTCGGCAAATATCCTTGTTTCAAAGGAAAACGGCAGGTATTGCTTCCGGCTTATTGATCTTGATCTTTTGGGAAGCAGCCGCTTTTTGCCCGGGTCGACCTTTATCAATACTGTATCCAGAGCAAGCTTTGAGTTTTATGAACATTTACACCCTGATGAGAGGAAGTACTGGATTAAAAGCTGCTTTAATGCAGGTGTCAAATATCATATCCTGAATCGTTCTTCTTCTGAAAATAATTTTTCAACTAAGGTTGTTGCCCAGATCATTAAGCGGCATCCCATGATTTTTCAAAATTCTGAATATGTTAAATAAATTTATTATTATCCTCTGTATTGCCGTTCTGATTACTGCCGCCGTATCATTTGTGTTTATTGATCTACCCCTGGCGGTCTGGCTGCATACAAACCGAAGCGATCCGGTTAAATCCATATTTGAAACCATCACTTTTTTCGGCAGATCAGAGCTGTACCTGATTCCGACGGCAGTGTTTTTTATTATTTTTCGAAAAAGCCGGCAGAAAAGCGCGCAAAAGTCGTTGTTTATGTTTTCAACTGTGGCTGCCTCCGGTATTCTGGTAGATATCATAAAGGTAATTGCAGGACGCTTCAGGCCGGTTCTGTATTTCAATCGCGGATTGTTTGGATTTGACTTTTTCCATATCGATTCGGATTATCTGTCTTTTCCTTCAGGTCATTCAGCCACTGCCATGAGCATCATGGTCGCTCTCGGTAAATTGTTTCCTGAATTTCGTTATCTGTTTTACGCAACCGGCGTAATTATAGCGTTAAGCCGCGCTGTAATCACAGCGCATTATCTGAGCGATGTGATAACCGGCGCTTTGATCGGCGTTCTTACTTCTGTTTTGCTGTACAACAGGTTCTTTAAGGAGCGATTTTTAAATTCTAACCGATCGATCGAATGAGGGGGCAATTTTCAGATCAGGCAGATAGTACTCCATCCTGAAATTTTGGAAACCCCTGCTGAAAACCGGTTGTGACTGCAAAAAGAAAAAGGGTGCCGGTGTCCAGAATCTGTGAATTAAAGGCACCGCTCACAAAGACAACCAGCGCGGTGCTGAGAAGAAAAAAACCAAGGGGAGTGTCCCTGTTTTTCCATGCATTCCTGAAGATTTCAATAAATAGCCAGAAAAGAATCGCAATGCCAACCATTCCGAAACTGACAGCCATATAAAGAATATTGTTGTGGGGGTGGTCAACGGGCCAGCCCCTTTTTTCCATAAAGGCCCGAAATCCGCCGGTACCGACTCCAA
>JAQYVL010000180.1 GCA_030145525.1 Desulfobacterales bacterium | reverse complement strand
ATCACTTTTAAATTTAAAATATTATCATTATTATAAAAAGATGCCGGAGGCGGATAGAAAAAGGGCAATCGCTTTATATGATGGGGAAATTGCCTATGTTGACTCAGAAGTGGGCAGGCTTATAAATAATTTAACAAACCTTGGCATGATGGATAATACGGTTGTGGTTATTACTTCTGACCATGGAGAAGAGTTTAAAGAGCATGGGAGACTGGGACATGGAAGAACACTGTATGAAGAACAAACACATGTACCTTTGATTATTTCAGGACATCCAAAATTTCCTGCAAAGACACACCGTAAGGATCTGGTCTCAACCTGTGATCTTGCACCTACTTTATTGGATTTAATTGGTCTAAAAAAGACGGACTTTTTCCAGGGAGTCTCATTATTTAAGGATCTGAGCGATTATAATCGAACGTTATTTGCAGAAACAATACAATTTGGTTTTGAAAAAAGATCTGCGCGGCAGGGGAAATATAAAATTATTGATATTCGGTATGATAATAAACGGATTTTTTTTAACCTGGAAAATGATCCTATAGAAATTGAACCAATATCAGAAGACCCGACCGGAGGTAAATTGTCAGTCGCCCTGAAAGATTACAGTGCTGATGTTGACAAAGGATGGCATTTGAAACTGATAGCACTTCATCGAAACAGTTTTCGTGCCCAGGCAACGATAACAACATCCGGACAATTTGTAAACCCGCGTCATTATTATTCTGACTTGATAGCCACTACACTTGTTAAATTTTATTCTTTTGAACTCAGCCCAGACAAAAAGACCTTATTGTTTGATGTGGTTGTGCAGAATGCAGTCGGAGAAATAATTTTTAACACCAATTCTTCAGAGGATGAAGTTACATTTAAAATTACAATTACAGGACCGTCAAAAAATTACGGAGTTTTTCTCGGCAAGGACGTTAGAATTCCAAATAATAAAGCGATTACACTAAAACAATCCGATCCAAGAGTTGAAAGGATGCCCGAAAATTATTTCAAAACTTTGCCGGGCATTTATTTGCGGGCAGTTAATTCGGACGCTAAAACAGCCTTAAAAACAAATTTGTCTGAAGGGGCTATAGAACATTTGAAATCGCTTGGATACATTGAGTGATAATAAGGACTTTATTTTCCCGTGATGAAACAAAAAGACATTGTAACAAACCGTCGTCAGTTTTTTTTGATTTTCACATTGCTTGCTGCATCTTTTCTTCCGGAGCATGCCCATGCATACATCGGCCCCGGCGCCGGATTTGCCGTGGCAGGGTCCTTTCTGGTGATGTTCACGGCCATGCTGTCCGCGATAATCGCATTCCTTACATGGCCCGTTCGCGGCATTATCAGGGCAATTCGATTTCGGCGCATTTTCTCAAAAAGCCGGTTTAAAAAAGTTATTATCGTTGGTTTGGATGGAATGGATTACACGCTGACCAGAAAGTGGCTTTCTGAAGGAAAGCTTCCCAATTTCAGCCGGCTAAGGGATCAGGGCTGCTTTAAACCTCTGGGCACAACCATACCGCCCATTTCACCTGTTGCATGGTCTTCCTTTCAAACCGGTTCAAACCCCGGGAAAAGCAATATCTTTGATTTCCTTACAAGGGATCCCAAGTCGTATGCCATCAAACTGAGTTCAGTTGATATCAAGCCGCCTGCGAGAAAAATCAAGCTGGGAAAATATCAGATACCTCTTGGCTCTCCGGATATAAGGCTTTTACGAAAAAGTATCCCTTTTTGGAAATTCCTGGGAGACAAGGGGATATTCAGCAGTGTGCTCAGAGTACCCATTACTTTTCCGGCTGAAAAGTTTTATGGAATTCAGCTTTCCGGAATGTGTGCGCCTGACCTTCGCGGAACCCAGGGAACCTTCTCCTTTTTTACATCCGCGCCAGAAGAAAACGAAGACAGCACCGGCGGAGAACATTATCATGTCAAAATGGAAAATAATATTGTCCGGTCGGAACTCGTAGGCCCGCAAAATGCTGCCGGTAAAAACAAGGACCCGTTGAAGTGCAGGTTTGAAATCGTGGTTGGCAATTCCGATAAAGCTTCGTTGAAAATTAATGGTGAGCGATATGAGATAACAAAAGGAAAATATTCAGACTGGATAAAGGTTGAATTTAAATCGTCCCTATTTGTTAAAATTTCAGGCATCTGTAAATTTTTATTAATCAGCACAGACCCTGAATTCAAACTGTATGTAACTCCGATAAACATAGATCCTGAAAAACCTGCAATGCCGATAAGCTATCCGGCTGTTTATTCGACATATCTTTCTAAAAAACAGGGATATTTCGCAACCCTCGGTCTTGCTGAAGACAGCTGGGCACTGAACCAGAAACTGATAACAGATGATGATTTTCTTCAACAGTGCCTGGATGCAGACAAGGAGCGGGAAGTGATGTTTTTTGATTCCCTCAAAAATATCAAACATGGGCTCTGCGTCTGTGTTTTCGACGGAACAGACCGAGTTCAACATGCATTCTGGCGTCAGATGGATGAAAACCATCCCGCGCATAACGGAAAATTTGTTGGCGTAAAAACTTGGGCCATCGAGGAAATTTATAAACGTGCCGATAAGCTTTTGGAAAAGATCATGAAACAATACAATGAAAAGGACACGCTTATCATGATCATTTCCGATCATGGATTTAACGGGTTTCGGTACGGTGTTGATTTGAATCGCTGGCTGGAAGAAAACGGCTATCTGAAGTTGAAAGATGAGGGCCGAAATAAAAAAAACCTTTCCGGTGTGGACTGGTCAAAAACCCGGGCCTTTGCCATGGGACTTTCCGGTATTTTTCTCAATATCAGAGGTCGTGAATCAAAAGGTATCGTTGATTCAAAAACAGAAGCGTCTGCGCTTCGGGAAGAAATTGCAGACAAGCTTCGTCAATTGAATGATCCGATCCGGAATCAGCAGGCGGTCAAGCAGGTCTACAACGCACAAAAAATTTATAGCGGCCCTTATAAAAATAATGCTCCTGATCTGATTGTCGGCTATCAGGTCGGTTATCGCGCATCATGGGAGACAGCCGTCGGGCAGGTGACGGAACAGATTTTTCATGATAACATAAAGGCCTGGAGCGGGGATCACTGTATTGATCATTCGCTTGTCCCCGGGGTACTTTTTTGTAATCATAAAATAAATGATGAAAGACCACGGCTTATGGATATCGGCCCAACCGTGCTGAATATGTTTGACGTAGAGGTACCCGCTCATATGGATGGCCGCCAACTTGATGTGCTGGATGGGTAGAAGCGGTTTCAAGAAAGGTTTTGAAACAGGCTGCAATAAAATTCATAAAACAAGTATAAGAGATGGTTGGAAAATAATACCATGAGCACAATTAACAGAAGAGATTTTTTAAAACAGTCCATGGCCGCCGCAACTACAATTGCGGCGGGTATCAGTGCCCCAGAAGCCTTTGCCGCTCCCAAAATCCTTTCTGCCGCAAAAGGCAAAAAAGTAATCGTGATCGGTTTTGATGGAATGGATCCCCAACTCTGCTCCCAGATGATGGATGCCGGGCTTCTGCCGAATCTGAGCAGATTGCGAAGGAGGGGCGGTTACAGAGTTCTTGGTACAAGTAACCCTCCGCAAAGCCCCGTAGCCTGGGCAAATTTTATAAACGGTGCCGGGCCTGGTTCACACGGGATTTTTGATTTTATTCATCGAGATCCTGAAAAACAGGCAGCACCCTTTTTTGCTGTTGCTGAAACTGTCCCTGGAAAGGGGCATATCGAAACGGGAGACTATAATATACAGCTCGACTTTTGGCCGTTCAACCATAAGCCTTCAAAAACAGTATTAAAGAGACAGGGTGTTCCATTCTGGGATTATCTGGACAGGGCCGGGATTCAATCAACCTTTTATGATTTGCCGTCAAACTATCCCCCAAGCCCTTCAAAATACGGAAACCATCGCTGCCTTTCAGGTATGGGAACCCCTGACCTTCTCGGCACATACGGCACTTTCCAGCATTTTGCGGAAAATGGACCGGTCACGGCAAAATCAGAAGGAGGCGGAATTGAGTCCGGGATTTTTTTCACGGACGATACTTCGGATACGCTGAAGCTGTTCGGTCCTAAAAACACAATGCTCAAGGATCCAAAGCCGGTTGAAATCGATTTTATCGTGCATCGTGACAAAAAGGCTCAGGCGGCAGTTATTGAAATTCAAAATCATAAACTGGTTTTAAAAAAGGGCCAA
The DNA here is from genome assembly GCA_030145525.1 of Desulfobacterales bacterium. Classification (GTDB taxonomy): domain Bacteria; phylum Desulfobacterota; class Desulfobacteria; order Desulfobacterales; family SURF-7; genus JAQYVL01. The sequence continues at coordinate 1,178 of JAQYVL010000180.1, read as the reverse complement.
TGGAGCCGGTGGGTCGATCTGGAATATAAATTTAAAACACCTGTCCTGATCCCGGATAAGCGTGTCAGCGGTATTTGCCGTTTTTACCTCCAGGAGGTCTTCCCCAACTTCCGGCTTTATGTTACCCCCGTAAATGCCAATCCTCTTGAACCGGCAATCAAATTAACAGAGCCGACAGGTTTCAGCCGAAAAATTGCGGATAAGCTGGGCCTTTTTTATACAACAGGATTTCAGGAAGACCATAAGGCTCTATCCAGAAAAATTTTTACAGATGATGAATTTATGGAACAGGCGGAGTCTGTGCTGCGCGAAAGAGTGAATCTGCTTCAATACGCACTGGAAAACTATGAAGACGGTCTGCTGTTTTTCTATTTCTCAAGCACGGACATGCAGGCTCACATGCTCTGGTGGGACAGTGATGCAAAACATCCGACCCGTTCCGCGTCGGAGGCAAAAAGATGTTTTCATCATTTAAAAAATATATACCGCAGAATGGATGCCATCATTGGTCAGCTTTTAAAGCGTTACGGAGATAAAGCCCATCTGGTGGTGATGAGTGACCATGGATTTTCCAATTTCAAACGGCAGTTCAATCTGAATACCTGGCTGCGGGATAATGGTTATCTCGGGCCGGTTGATTCCAGATCTGTTTTACGTGATGCAGACTGGTCTGTGAGCCGCGCATATGGGCTGGGGCTGAACGGTCTTTATGTTAATTTAAGGGGACGTGAGCGCTTTGGAATCGTCGAGCCGGGTCAGGAAAAGGAAAGCCTGCTGGAAGAACTGATCGGGAAGCTGGAGGCGATTCGCGATTTTGATGGCAGGAGGATTATCCGGACGGTTCACCGGGCAGAAAAAATATACCAGGGCCCGTCACAATATTTTGCCCCTGACTTGATTATCGGATACAGCCGTGACTTTCGCGCATCCTGGAAGACGTGCCTTGGCGGTATAACCGATGAAGCTCTGGCGGATAATGAATCCGCATGGAGCGCGGATCACTGTATGGACTCCTCGGAGGTTCCGGGAGTTATTTTCAGCAACAGGCCGATCACGGTAAGGGATCCGTCACTGGTTGATCTTGCACCATCGATTCTGAAGGAGTTTGGTTTGAATATACCGGGGGATATGACCGGTCGAAACATTTTCGGTTAGCGTAAAATAACTTCTGCTCCTGG
>JAQYVL010000179.1 GCA_030145525.1 Desulfobacterales bacterium | reverse complement strand
GAATGTCATCACAAATCCTGAAGGTGGGCGAACAACACCTTCAATTGTTGCGGTTACTGAAAGCGGAGAGCGTCTTGTTGGACAGATTGCCAAGAGGCAGGCGATTACCACTCCGGAAAATACTGTTTTTGGCGTAAAACGGCTTATTGGGCGTAAATTCAGTTCTCCTGAAGTGCAAAAAGATAAAAATATCCTTCCTTTTATAATTGAACAATCCAGCAATGGTGACACAAGAATTAATATGCAGGGCAAACAGAACAGTCCTGCTGAGGTATCCTCTTATATTCTGGCGAACATTAAAAATACAGCGGAACAGTATCTTGGAGAAACTGTAACCGATGCGGTAATTACTGTACCGGCCTATTTTAATGACAGTCAAAGACAGGCAACAAAAGATGCAGGTAAAATAGCCGGATTGAATGTACTGAGAATAATCAACGAACCGACAGCCGCCGCCCTTTCCTATGGCCTTGACAAAAAGAAAGAGGAAAAGATTGCCGTATTTGATCTGGGCGGAGGAACGTTTGACATTTCCGTCCTTGAGATCGGCGAGGGTGTTTTTGAAGTAAAGGCTACGAACGGAGATACCCATCTTGGGGGAGAGGATTTCGATTTACGGTTGATTGATTATCTTGCAGATGAATTTCATAAAGACCAGGGGATTGATATTCGGAACGATAAAATGGCACTTCAGCGTCTTAAAGAAGGAGCGGAAAAGGCTAAAATGGAACTTTCCACCTCAATGGAAACCGATGTTAATCTTCCGTTTATTACCGCAGATGCCGGCGGACCCAAGCACCTGAACATCAAAATTACCCGTGCAAAGCTCGAATCACTCATCAGCGACCTTCTGGATAATCTGGAAAATCCCTGCCGGACTGCGCTTAAGGATGCCGGGCTCTCGGCAAACGATGTTGATGAGGTTATCCTTGTCGGGGGGATGACAAGAATGCCTGCTGTTCAGGAAAGGGTAAAGAAGATTTTCGGCAAGGAACCCAATAAAGGAGTAAATCCGGACGAGGTAGTTGCAGTCGGAGCCGCAATTCAGGGCGGTGTTTTGAAGGGGGATGTCAAGGATGTTCTACTCCTTGATGTTACGCCTCTCTCCCTCGGGATTGAAACGTTGGGCGGTGTCATGACAAGGCTTATCGAAAAAAATACAACAATCCCTACGAAAAAGAGTCAGACATTTTCAACTGCTGCCGATAGTCAGCCGGCGGTTTCGATCCATGTGCTTCAGGGAGAAAGGGAAATGGCTCAGTACAATAAAACGTTGGGTCGTTTTGAGCTTGTCGGTATCCCGCCTGCACCCAGGGGTGTTCCTCAGATCGAGGTTACGTTTGATATCGATGCCAATGGTATTGTAAATGTATCAGCCAAAGATCAGGCTACCGGCAAAGAGCAGTCTATCCAGATTACGGCATCTTCGGGACTGTCGCAAGAAGAGATTGATAAACTGATAAAAGATGCGGAACTCCACGCGGAAGACGATAAAACTAAAAAGGAGCTTGTTGAGGCAAGGAACACCGCAGACTCCCTGATTTACCAGACTGAAAAATCGATTAAGGAACTTGGCGACAAAGTGGATGCTGAAACAAAGACCAAGGTGGATGACATTATCGGCAGGCTTAAATCAGCGATGGAAGGTGAGGATACAGAAAAGATCAAGCAGTTGAGCGAAGAGCTGACGCAGTCATCACACAAACTCGCAGAGGCAATGTATCAGCAGGCGTCACAGTCAGGTCAAGAGCAGGCAGGCGGAGGCCCGGATGCGGAAGGAGCGTCAACAGATGCTCAGACGGATGATGACGTTGTTGATGCAGACTTTGAAGAAGTCAAGGAAGACAAATAACCTTTCTGTTCATAAAATAATAAAATGGAAAGCCCGCGGCAATTTTTTGCTGCGGGTTTTTTTGTAAATATAGGCGCACATTGCCGCAAGAAGGAGTGTAAGCGGAATCCACAGATCCGAAAGGCGATTCAACGGCAACCAGGTTGAACGGATGAAACAGTTTCCAAGTTCCGATGATGTGTCTTCCGGATATGTTATATTGGCTGCAGGAGGTCGTGCCATGGACAGTATTGTCAGCCCTCCGGAGCCGTCGGCAACTATCGCGACATCACTGGTATCGTTAACCGCAATATCCGAGGCAAATCCAGGGGTGTCATAGGCCAGGTTTTCGACGTCCACCGGCTTGGTCGGTTCTGTGACATCGATTACCCGATATCCTTTGCTGCCGTCTGCGATATACGCATATACTAGGTCTTCTAAATAAACCGAATTGACCCACACCCCTGATGCGTCTCCCGGCGTGTCAATGGACCCTGCAAGTATGGGATTTTCCGGTGTCCCTCCATTATTACCCACATCAATGATTTGAAGGCCGCTTGCCCCATCTGCAATAAAGACATAATTATAATAAAAATCGACAGCTTTTGCGTCACCGGGTGTGTCGAGCGAAGCGACAAGCTTGAAGCTCAGCTTTTCATCCAGACCCTCGCTCATTTCAATCACCTGAAGCCCCTTGTCTCCGGCTGCAACATATAGATAGCCAACAATAGGGATTGTCCCCTCCAGCAACTGAAGATTAACATCTTTTGCTGTTCCGCCCGGAATGGGAATTGTCGCCAGCAGTTGCGGCGGGTTTTCCGGATACGTATCATCATCCTGGAGAATCTGGATAACCCGCAGGCCATCTGCACCGTCCGCGATAAAGGCAAAAGATCCGGAAGAGTCCAGATCAATCCCCTGAGCATCGGTTGTTGAAAGATTGAATGAGTTTGTTGGCGCCTTTTTATTGGTGACATTAACCATCTGCAGCCCATTGCTGCCGTCTGCGATGAAGGCAAAGGGTTCTGTGCTGGTGTCCGTAATTTTATAGTTGACAACTTTTATATCCCTGGCTTCGCCTTCGGTGGCAAGAAAGCTTTGCAGGCGCACATTGGCGAATTCTGAATTAACTGCAAAAAGTATAGAATCTGCCTGCAGGATTTTGGCAAACTCGAGGATCCGCAATCCCTCGCCGGATCCACCGGAATCAAGTATGTATCCGTAGAACACATCCCCATCAATGTTCAGAAAGAATTTATTTGTGTTGGTTACGGAATGGTTTACGGAGGTTACGCGGGATATTGCATTTGGATCGGTTACGTCAACTTTTGTCAAACCGGACTGATAATCCGCCAGATATGCTGAATTGTCATTGTCGACATATATGCTGTAGAGTTCCGTCAGGTTTGTGCCGTATGGCGGTTCCAGTCTCTGCGGATTGGATCGGTCAGAAATGTTGATAACCTCCAGACCGTTGAATCCGTCTGCAATGTATGCAAAATTTCCGGCACGCTGAATGCTTCGGGCTCCGGTTGTTATTCCGTTGTACTGAAAAAAGGGTATATTCCCGTTCGGATCATCCGGGTCCGGATACGTGGTTATAATTTCCGGCAAATCCGGGTCTGTCACGATGTCAAGAATCTGCAGGCCGCCATTGGAACAGGCAATATACGCGTACCCGTCGCCTGGTGCGTTAATATCAAGGTTCGGGACTATTCCGGCCGTATCCTTGAATTCAGGAGGGCTGAATGAAATATTAAAGAACTGGGTACCATTCACAAGATCGGCCAGATAAGCGTAATTTCCGGATACAGCTATTCCTCTGGCTTCTGTAAACCCGCTTGCGTTTTTGTCATCCGGCACAAGAGAGACATCCTTGAGAATAAGTTTGGTTTCATCGGTGATCAGGTCGATAACCTGTATTCCGGTATGAAAAAGCCCGGTGCTGGAAATTCTTGTAAAAGCAGCATATGCATTGTTTCCGCTTACAACAACCCCTCTTGTCAGTCCGGTTGTCGTGATTCCATTTGCTATCTCTTCATCGGTTAATTCCGGAATCGGTCCTGTTGTCGTAATGAACGGATCTGAAATACTGCCGGGCGAGACATTGATTTTTGCAAGACCGTGATGTCCTGTTGTGACATAAAGATAGGGTCTTTTGTATGTGATGCCGGTTATGCCTTCGGAAACGGAAAGGTGAATTCTCTTGACCGGTTCGGGATTGTTCAGATCCGACTTGTCGAGAACCAGAATCACATCCCCGTCAGCCAGAAAAACATAATCGCTGCTTACCGCAATTGCTTTGGCAGGTGCATAAGGCCAGCGGTTGAGCAGAGCGGTATTGAGTTCTTGTCCAAGAACGGTTGAAGCCATGCAGAAAACTATAATGGTAATCATAAAAATTGAAATAAATCTCATTTGGGCCTCTATTAAAAAAATTATATAATATAATGATTTCAAATTGTTGCAATAAATTTAAGCCATTGAAACCACCTTTAAAAGTATTAGTAATCCCTTGAGAAGTCAAGTAAAATGAGGGATATTCAATACATAAACAAAATCATCCTTTTCCTGATACCGCTTTTATGTTAAAGAGGCTTTAAATTTCAAATAACGCCTTGAATTACTAATACGAACATGGACTTTTTGCGAAGCCGTGAGATTTTTGTTTCGGAGAAGCTTATGGAATGCCCGAAATGTGGCTATGATAGACAGCCGGAAGATACCCATTGCGAGCTTTGCGGGGTGGATTTCGGTTTGCTTGACAGACAGGCTGCTGAAAAGAAGCAGCTGAAGAAGAAGGCATTAAAGCAGGCTGGAAAAAAATCTTCAGAGCAAAAGCTTGAACTGGAGATTACGGAGCCTGAAACTTTCAGCCAGGAAAGCCCGGTTTCAGGCGAATGTCCAAAGTGCGGTGCCGGCCGCAAGGCTGGTGATGTTGAATGTCCGCGATGCGGCGTGATCTACAAAAAACATGAACAATTGCTGATCCAGCAGCAGGCTGACAAGGAAGCGGCAAAAAAAGCCGAAGAACAGAGGCTGCTGGAGAAAAAAGCACAAATCCAGCAAGAAGCTGAAGAAGCTATTGTAAAAGCAAAGGCGAAAAGAGAGGCGGAGGCCAGAAAACTGGCCGAGAAAGATCAGGAAGTCAAACAGCCGGATACGGAAGACGGTAAAAAGTTTTATCAGAAAATAACAGATGCGCTCGATAAAGTGGTTGCACGATTAAAGGGGAATGCCAAAAAAATTGCAGCCTGTACTTTAATCGTTTTTTTTGTTTTTGCAGCTGGTTGGGGCGTAGTTACACTTGTACTAAACTGGCAGGAAAGTAATGAAAGGGAAAGGCTGACTTCCAGGCAGAGAGAAGAACAGCAGAGGCTTGAAGAGGAACGGAAAAAGATATTCAGCTATTTTCGCGTAAACCGGAACGAGCTGTCCAGTCATTTCAAATCGTTGATTGAAAAACGGAAATTCGATCGCTATACCAGCGAAATCAAAAAATATCAGATCCCTTCTCTTGAAGGCGATCTGGATGAAATAAAGAAATATTTTGAAGAGATCAAGATTTTTGACAGCGCCAAACGGATTCCGGGCCGGGACTATGAAAAAAATTATGATATTTATTCCCTGCTTTGCAAAATGGCCCCTAAAAATCAAGTATACCGGAAAAAACGGAATATATACCGAAAGAAGCTAGCCGAAAAGAATTATCTGAAGGCGATGGGGTTTCTGAACAAAAAGAATCGAGTACGTTCAGACCTCACAGCTTCGCTTGCAGCTATTGACAGGGCAATTCAGTTGGAGGGGAAAAGGAAAAAATACAATAAAATCAAATATGAGCTTAAAAATGCGGTATTACTTTTTTATGAAGGAAATGAGAACGTGCATATGGCGGTCAGAAATGACGGCCTGACAAAAGGTGCGACAGGGGGGCAAAGAAAACTTTATGTCTGGCTGAAGAATGTGGGGAGCAGTCCCTTTTTTGTTAATGTAGAATATTTTACGTTAGTGGGAAAAAATAAAAAGCGTTACAGCTACAACAATTGCAGTCGGGAGTTGATTGTGAATCTGCAGCCAGGGCAGGATACAGGAGGATTTCTCTATTTTTACACCTCTTCTCGCCCGGCAAAATTGATATTTTCTCATATCAGTGCAGGGACAGTATCAAGGATTTTCCCATAGCATGCCGCCTGTCACCCAAAAATCCGTTTAAGAGGATCTTCATTTTTACAACTTCAATCGAAAAGGAGTTAATGAGGATCATTATAATCCACCAGTTCATAATTCTGCCGGGCTTTATCGATAAGCCTGAAGGAAACAAATGAGTTTTCCCCGAAAGAAAGCTTTTTCATCAGCAGGGCTCCGGGTAATATATATATCCATACTATGAAAAGATCAGGTAAATTCATATTTGCGATCCTGTTTTTTTCCATTTTCAGTGCTGTAATGGGGGTGGGTATTGTCGTACCGTTGCTTCCGATTTATGCGCTGACCCTGGGAGCAAGCGGAATGTATATTGCTTTTATTTTCGGAGCGTTTTCTCTTTCAAGGACAATCATGCTGCCATGGTTCGGGAGAGCCTGTGACAAGAAGGGGCGTAAACCGTATCTGGTGGCCGGTCTTTTCGCCTATGCACTGATTTCTGTGGCGTTTATATTGTCAAAAGGAGTAGATGCCCTTATCTGTGTTCGATTTATTCAGGGAATTGCATCGGCAATGATCATGCCTGCAGCCCAGGCATATATTGGAGATATAACACCGCGGGGAAAAGAAGGGACCGTTATGGGGCTGTTCAACCTTTCCGTGTTCGGCGGATTGAGTATTGGCCCCTTGATGGGCGGTATTATTCATGATCATTTCAGTATGAATGCCGCATTTCTCTGTATGGGCGGGCTTGCATTTTCAGGCAGTATGTTGTGCTTTTTTTTTCTTCCCCAGGCGAAACTGGAAAAGGTTGTAACCCATAATCTTGAATCTCTAAGTTTCCGTATCCTGATAAAAGACCCGGAGTTCACAGGATTTTTCGTTTTCAGACTGGTCTATACGTTTTGCATAGGTATAATCTGGTGCTTTCTGCCGGTGTTTGCGGGTTTGGGGTTTGGGCTTTCCAGTTCTGAAGTCGGTATTCTGGTTACAGTTGCTGTGTTGGTCAGCGGCCTTTTAAATGTTCCAATGGGGGTTGTTGCAGACAGATTTAATAAAAAATATATGGTTTCTTTTGGCGGCATTGTCATTACATGGTCGATCTATTCGTTTACATTGGCTGAAAGTTTTCAGGACCTTTTTGTGGCAAATTTTCTTTTTGGGTTGGGAGGCGGAATATCCATGCCGGCATTAACGGCGCTTGCAGTAATAAAAGGGAATGAAACCGGTTCCATGGGGTCTGTTATGGCAATGTTGACAATGGCCCACAGCATGGGAATGCTTTTGGGATCACTTGTTGCAGGTCTTGCAATGGATTTTATCAGCCTGAAACATGCTTTCCCGCTTGGAGCCTTTTTGATGGTTTTAGGAGTTGCAGTGTTCCTCTT
>JAQYVL010000178.1 GCA_030145525.1 Desulfobacterales bacterium | reverse complement strand
GACTCTTTGAATTTTTAACTCTTCGATCCTTATTCTACCAGTTCAGCATCACCCGGCTCCATTAAAACCTTCCGATAATCCAAAAACCGATGCAGCCGGTATGCTGTTAAGAAACATTTCAACACAGCGGGAGAAGTAGAGATTATAATTAAAACCTTATTATTCTTGGAGCCGAGTATATGTGCTAAACTATTATGTGTCAAGAGCGACTCTTGCTTCCACCTTTCGATCAAGTCAACAGTGTCTCAACCCTGACATCAGGGTTAAATACGGCCATTCTGCTCAAATTTGCCCAAAGACAAATAGTCTCTGTAATCGTTTTGACAGGTCTAAAATCCTATGATAAGCAGGTATTGAGCCTGCCAGATTAATGGAACAAGCAATGTCGCTTAAAACGGAGCCGAAAAAGAGATTTGTCGGAACGCTGTCCAACGTAACCAGCTCCAATGCTTCGGTGTGACATTTTTGCAGATGAATGAAACTGCCATGAAAGGATGAATCATGATGAATCAAAAGATTTTACTGTTTATTGTCGGCATGGTGTTTTTTTTAATGGGGTGCGGTGCTCTCAAGGATAAAATGTCGCCGCCCACCGTCCAGGAATTAGGAATCAAAACCTTACGGGCCGGAGTGGCTGCGAATTATCCGCCGATTATTTTCAAGGAAAAAGGAAATATTGCCGGCATAGAAGCGGATCTGGCCGATCAGCTTAGCCGGCAGCTGGGTGTAGAGGTTCAATTCGTTGAAAAACCGTTCAAAGAATTAAGACCCGCGCTGAATAAGGGTGATATAGATATGATCATGTCCGGGATGTCGGTCACGGAAAGACGGCAAGCGGTAGTACAGTTTGTCGAGCCCTATATGACAGTCGGACAGGTGGCCATTGTCAGAGCCAGGGATAAAGAACGGTTCGCCTCCCCGAAAGAAGCCTTGTATGTAAACGGCCTGCGCGTCGGCTGCGGATCAAAAACATCGGGAATGACTTTTGTTGCGAATACAATGCTGCTTGCGGAAATCATTCAGTATGACTCCGTTGACGCCGGCCTTGAGGGGCTGCGCAACGGGGAAATTTTTGCGTTTATTCATGATTCACCAACAGCCTGGCGAATCGCAGCCGATCCTTCGGCAAAGGACCTTGCTGTCATAACGCAACCATTAACCGAAGAGTCTCTCGCGTGGGCACTGCATAAAGACAATAAGGGTTTATACCGCATTCTGAACCACACCATGAGGGAATGGAAAAAATCCGGAAAGATAAAGCCGATTCTCGACAAGTGGATGCCCGCATTGGCGGATAACACAAAGCAAGAAGGTGCTGCTAGTAAATAAAATTATTTTGGATTATTTTTTTCCATTTACGCTGCCTGTGCCGGTAAAACAAATGGGCAAAAATCCAGATAAAAAATGTAAATGCGCCAGCCCGTATTTCAATTTTATCTGTATACCTGCAGTGTCCGCCGGTTAACTCCTCAAGACGAATCTCATGATTCCAGACTTTTGCCATCGCACCTTTTTCAACTGTTGCAAGGCGCATCTTGCTCAAATTTTTTACGTATATTTCATGACGGCCCAGAGGAATATATTTAAAGAGCTTCAGCTTAAACGTGTAACTGCTGCCTTGTTTCCATGAATCCAAACGTTCCCCGTCAAAAAAAAGAATTGGTGCTGCAATATGCTTTAACAGATTAACTTTTTTTAATTCTTCAGAAATTCTGCCGGGGTTTTCATGAAAAACAGTAGTGATCGCTGCAATCATTTGGCTGCTCCTTAATTTTTGATTCAATAACTCATAAAAACCTTTGGTGATCATTGAGAAAGAATTTCCTTATTCTCCCTTATTCCGCGTTCACTCATTATCCGCATCCCAGTCGATTTGGCTGACCGACTCATCGAAACGACAGATTTCTTTTTCTATCTCCTGTATTACTTTGGATACCTCTTTAACGCTATTCTCACTGCACGCTGTTTCAAGAACAAATGCCGCCTCTGCTATTGTTTTGGCGCTGAGATTGCCGGCCGCCCCTTTCAGGCTGTGCGCCTCTTTTTTTAAATCATCAAATGCGCCGTCACTTATCAAAACCTTTAATTTATTCATCGTCTCAGGCAGATAATCTGCAAATTGCTGCAATATTTCTCTCAGCAGCGCCTTATCTCCCATAACCCGTTCAAGAGCCTCTTCGAAAAGAAAAGGCGGGTTCTCATTCTCTTTATCCTGGTCCGTGTCTATCATATGATTCCGTTGAGATTCTTTTACAGGATTCGTTACATTTAAACACCACTTCCCGATCTTCTCAATCAGTTCAACCGCTTTAATCGGTTTTGAAAGATAATCATTCATACCCGATTTCAGACATTTTTCACGATATCCACTCATGGCGTGGGCTGTCAGGGCAATGACGGGAAGATCTTTCCAGTCTGCTTTCAAACTTCTAATCTTTTCCGTGGCTGTAAAGCCGTCCATTTCCGGCATCTGGATATCCATCAGGACAAGATCATATGGCTTTTTGATAATTGCATTTACGGCTTGCTTTCCATTTTCCGCAAGATCTACATTATACCCTGATTTTTTTAGTATATTCATCGTCAAAAGCTGATTTGTCTTATTATCCTCTACAAGCAGAATCCTGATACTCTTCTTTTTATTTTCTGCAATAGAGTATTTTGTTAAAATCGGCGTATTTTTTTGGGTTTCATAATTATCACTGACATCGCACAATGCAGATATACAATCATACAATTTCAGTTTTTTGACCGGTTTTCCGAGATATGCTGAAAAACCGATATCGTGAAGACGCCTTGCATCTCCCCGTCTGCCCAGACTGGCCAGCATCACAAGTTTTGTACTCTTCAGCGTATCCTCATTCTTAACTCTCATACCCAATGTTTCACCATTTATAGAGGGCATCATCATATCAATAATTACAATTTCATAAGGCCTGTCCATTAAAGCGGAATGCAGTTTGTTTAATGCCTCATTTCCATCACAAGCCTCGTCGACACTGCATCCCCATAAAATGAGATGTTCTCTGATAATCAATCGGTTCAATGCATTATCGTCAACGATAAGAATGCGTCGGCCTGAAATGTTTTTTGTGTAAAAGATTTCTTTTTCCCGGCCTTCATCCTGTTTCTTAAAAATCACAGAGAACAAGAATGTTGATCCTTTGCCGTCTTCGCTCTTGGCCTGAATCCTTCCTCCCAGCATCTCAACGATCTGTTTTGAGATTGCAAGTCCTAAACCTGTTCCACCATATTTCCGGGTAATTGATCCGTCTGCCTGGCTGAAAGAACTAAATATGCTATCGATTCGATCTTTCGGAATTCCGATGCCTTTATCGGAAACACTGAAACTGATTTCAACTTCTTTATCATCCTCTTTTTCAAGAAAAACTTGAAGGACAACATCTCCTTTTTCAGAAAATTTTATCGCATTGTTTATCAGATTAATTAATACCTGGCAGAGCCTTCCGGGATCTCCAATGAGAAGGCAGGGTACTTCATGGTGAATATAGCAGAGAAATTCAATGCCTTTTCCTTCTGCCCGTAAAGCGAGAGGTTCACTCATATCTTCTATGGTTACCCGTAAATCAAACTCAATATTTTCAAGATCAAGTTTTTTGGCTTCAATTTTTGAAAAATCCAGAATATCATTGATTACCGATAAAAGAGAATCCGAACTTTTCAAAATTGACTGCATGTATTCTATTTGTTCAGCATTTAATTCCGTGTCGAGCATAAGCTCTGTTAAACCCATTATTCCGTTCATGGGGGTGCGTATTTCATGGCTCATGTTTGCCAGAAATTCACTTTTTGCCTTGTTGGACAGTTCAGCCTGAATCGCCATTTCATTTGTCTTTTTTATGGATTCATCCAGGATTCTGTTCGTTTCCTCCAGTTTGCGATTAACTGCTTCAACTTTTTTATATTCCTTCCCAAGCATCTCGTTTGTATCAGTAAGCTCTGCCGCAGCCACGTCGGTCATGAACATTGACTCTCTTAACTTTTGATTTACATCCTTCAATTCATTTTCCGCATCCTTCATTTTGGACAGATCAATAAAACTGTCGACAATAAACTCATCATCATCAATCATTACCCTGCTTATCCGCCTGAGAACAGGAACCTTTTCACCGTTGCCCCTGATAATTTGATCTTCTATTTCGCGCCTGTTTTTATCAGGTTTGGAATCGGACGTTTCATTTTCTGCCGAACTTTCAAAAAGGTCTTTATGTTTTCTCTCCAAAAGCTGTATCTCTGAAAGGCCAAACATCTCTTTGGCGCTTTTGTTCGAATAAATAACGCTGTAATTTTTGGTGTCCGTTATGACTATTCCATTCTGGATGGCTGCAAGAATGGCGTTGAGGTTTCTATCAGATTCGATTGGTAAATTTTCAGCCATTTTTTCTATCTTCCAATCCTATTGAGGATAATCAGGAATCATCTTAAAAAAATGAATAAAATTATTGTTTGATCTGCTAGCCCCGCCGCCGCGGGAAAATCTAAAAACACAGAAAACGGATTTTATACAGAATAGTCAAAGCTAAAAGAGGGAATTCCTTTTTAAGGGCAATACAAAGCCACTATAATGAGTAACATAGTACACAAAATTATTCGAAAATAAAAGAATTTTTTAAGAAACTTCAAAAAAATCATTTACCTGGGGCATCCGCCCAATCCTCAAAAAATGATTAAAATCGCCATCCCATAAAAATCCCATTCGAAAAATGGTCTCCCCCTATTCCTGTTTTTTATAAAAGCAACTGTCTGCAAAGATTTCTTTTATTGTTGCTGTTGCTCATGTATTGAATTATATACGTGAAGAAAAAAATAGGTGCATGCCAGATTTTGCACGATCCAGGCAAACCGTTGTTATTGTAAAAAAACTAAAACCCGGAGAATCCATTCCTGATCGATATAAAATTTTGATATGATCCCGGCATCATGAAACCTAAGATAATCATTATTTGCGGACCAACAGGCGTTGGAAAAACTTCAGCGGCAATAAAACTTTCACAAAAATTCACAGGAGAAATCATTGGTGCCGATTCAATGCAGATTTACAGAAAAATGGATATCGGCACAGCAAAACCAACCCGAACCGAACAGGCCGATGTTCCGCATCACATGATAGATGTAACAAACCCTGATGAGCAGTTTGATGCCGCATTATTTGCCGAAAAGGCTGACCATATTATCAATTCTCTGATAAGCCGGGGAATCACGCCATTTATCGTTGGTGGAACCGGACTCTATATCAAGGCACTCATGCACGGTCTATCCAGAGCGAGGCCTGCCGCCCGGGAAGTTCTGAAACGGCTGAAAAATGAGGCTGAAAAATATGGTTCGGATGATCTGCATCGCCGTCTTTCAGAATGTGACCCCAAAACAGCTGAAAAAATCCATCCGAACGATACATTCAGGATTACAAGAGCTCTGGAAATATTCGAGGTAACCGGAAAACCGATGTCAGCCTTTCATGACGAGCATCAATTTTCCGAAAAGAAATACCAGGCCCTTAAAATCTGCATTATGACGGACCGTGAAAAACTCTATAAACGCATAAACCAACGTGTGGAAAAAATGATAGAAGATGGCTTCCTGAATGAAGTCAAAATGCTGCTGAAAAAAGGATACTCACCGGATTTGAAATCAATGCAGTCCCTTGGCTACCGTCACATGGCTGAATATATTTCAGGTAAAATATCATGGGAGCAGGCGCTTGATACCATGAAACGGGATACCAGGAGATATGCAAAACGCCAGTTGACCTGGTTCAAAGCAGATCATGAAATGAAATGGTTTACACCTGACCAGATTGAACGAATGCAAAATGAGATTGAGATCTTTCAGCATTAGCTCTTCTGCAGTTTATTCTTGACACGTATATTTCGTATGCGTATTATACCGATAAATAATATAAACCGTTTTTAAATTTCTTCCTGATGAAAAAATGATAAACCCAGCTGACTGCCCGTATTATCTGATCTCCCGAATAACCCTTCAGGTGACTTCTGCTTTGAAGAAAGAATTCACATCTGTCGGCATAACTGATGTAAAACCGGCTTATTTGGGAGTATTGTTTACGCTCTGGCGGAAAGATGGGCTGAAAGTCGTTGAACTTGGCCGGCAAGCCGGTCTGGAACCATCCACCATGACAGGCCTGATCGATCGGATGGAAAAAAACGGACTGTTATACCGTGATGCCGATCCCAATGATAGAAGAGTACAGCGTGTATATCTTACAAAAGAGGGGAGATCAGTGGAAAAACTTACAATGGAAGGCGTTGACCATGTTTTGTCTAAAATATTCAAAGGAATACCAGGTCAGGAACTTTCCCGAACGATGGATCTGTTAAAACGGGTACTGAAAAACGCACAAGAGGCAGGCAAACAATGAAAACAGAAAAGAATCATAAACTCGGATTTACCTGTGCATATACACCCATGGCGATACTTGATGCAGCAGGCTTTTTACCATTTCGCGTTCTGCCGGTGAGCAACTCACCGGATCAGGCCGGTCACCTTCTCCATGACAATCTTTGTCCTCATGTCAAAAGGGTACTGGATCGTGCAATTGAAAAGGATCTTCCGGAGGATCTTGCCGGGATGGTTTTTATGAACAGTTGTGATGCAATGAGGCGTCTTGCTGATGCCTGGATGGAAGTAAGGCCGGATGACAAGGTTATCCTTCTTGACCTCCCGGCTACAAATGAAAGGACAGCGATTGATTTTTTCTCCGGAGAGTTGTCCCGATTGGCAGAAACACTTGCAAAATGGTCGGGCAGCCCGGTTACCGAAGAAAAAATTGCATTATCCGTGGATAAATATAATGAACTGTCGGATCTGGCAAACCGGCTGAACGGTTTTATGAATGAAGGGAAACTCGAGGGCTCTGGCAGCCGTATGCAGGAACTAATTAATTTAGCCACATCCCTGCCGGTAGAAGAGGCGCTGGATCTTTTCAAAACAGAAATCGTAAAAGCGGAATCATCTTCACCGATAAAAAATGGCATCCCTGTCTTCATCTTTGGAAACGTAATGCCTGATCCTGAGTTTTTTTCTTTGTTCGAGTCCTGCGGAGTTCATATTGCCGGAAATGATTTCTGCACAGGTACAAGGATGTTTTCCAGCATGCCGTATACAAAAAACCGATCTATTTTTATACAGCTTTCAAAAAATATTCTCGAAAAACCGCCTTGTGCAAGAAGTTTCGATCCCTTGAAACCGGGGGGTCTCGCTGAAAATGTTTATGAAAAAGCAAAAGCATGCGGTGCCAGGGGAATCATCGGCCATACCCTGAAATTCTGTGACCCATATCTGGCCCGTCTCCCAATGGTCAGAGACAAACTGCAGGACACTGACATTCCTCTGCTTCTCCTTGAAGGCGACTGCACCCTTCGCTCTATCGGGCAGCAGAGAACACGAATAGAAGCATTTGTAGAAATGTTGAGGTGAATCCATGATGAAACAATATTTTGATGATCTCGTTAACGGAATAGAAGCCAAAATTGAAGCAGACCCGAACAGCCGGAGCCCAAGAAAAGTATATGCGCTTGAAGTGGCAAAGCTGGGAAGTCGCCTTTACAGTGGTGAGGAGGAAATTGCCTGGTGCGGTGTTACCGCCCCATTTGATCTTCTCTCGGCCATGGGCGTCACTTCATGCTTTGTTGAATTTGTTGGTGCAATGCTGGCTTCAACAGGGATGGCATCTAATTTTCTTGATGAGGCTGAACAGGCCGGTTTTGCAGGAGATACATGCGCATACCATAAATCCGTTATAGGGGCTGCCAGGAAAGATATGATGCCGGTGCCGAATTTTTTAATTGCCACAAGCTGTCCCTGCACAGGCGGTCTTGCCGTTATGGAAAACCTTGCCCATCATTTTAAAAAGGACCTTTTTGTCCTGAATATACCCCAGGAGGAAACAAAACAGAGTGTTCAATATTTAGCGGATCAGATAAAAGAAATGGTCGAGTTCGTAACCGCGCATACCGGTGAAAAGCTTTCGGATGACAGGCTCCGCTCTGCCATTGAAAACACCAATCGGACAAGGAAAATCATGGTGGATGTATTTAAAATGGCCATGAACGTCCCTTCACCTGCAAATGGCCGCCTGCTCAGCAACTTCGGAATTGTTATCGCTCTCCTTTTGGGAACAGAAGCCGGTGTTGAGGTTGCGGAAGCCTACCGGAAAGGATTCGGGGAAACGCTTGAAAAAGGGATCGCAGGCATTCCTGATGAAAAAATACGGCTTCTCTGGATTCAAAACCGAATCCAATTCAAAAATCCCATGGTCGAAATTCTGGAAAAAGAATATGGAGCATCAATTGTATCAGATGAACTGAATGATATTACCTGGGATCCCATTGATCCGGAAGATCCTTACACGGGAATGGCAAAAAGAGCCATCTCCATCCCCTTTAACGGGAAGGGAAAAAGAAGAATCAAACACCTTCAGGAAATGGCGAAAGCCTATCGAATAGATGGCGCAATCAACCCCTGCCACTGGGGATGCAGACAGGGAACCGGTGCAAGAGGGCTTATCAGCAAAGGACTTGGCGACATTGACGTTCCGGTATTAAACCTTGAAGTTGACTGTGTTGATTCAAGAAATTTTGCAGAAGGTCAACTCAGGACAAGGCTCGAAGCGTTTATGGAAATGCTGGAGAGCCGCCCTTCCCCCTGGGCCGCCTGATCCGGAACTCTTCTTGACGGCTTCGTAAAAAGTCCAATTTCTTTGTTGCGCTTCATCTTGTGTAATTGCGGAATAGGCTAACTATGCACGCCTTCGGCTACCGCTGCACTGTCGTGCACGGTATTATACAAAATTCGCACGCCTCGAACTTGAACTTGAACTTTTTACCTTGCCGTCTGTTTTACGACTTTTTACGAGCTCCTCCTTCTTAAAAATCCGAAGCTGACCGCAGGCAGCCGAGATATCCCGGCCCTTACTGTGACGAATGATGGCCGTATACCCTCTGTCATGCAATTCTTTCAAAAACCGATTCACGACTTCGTCGTCAGGCCGTTGAAATTCGCTTCCCGGGCTCTCGTTAAAGGGGATAAGGTTTATTTTTGCCTTGACCTGCCGTAAAAGTTTTGCCAGCTGTTTTGCCTGATTCTGTGAATCATTGATTCCTTTAATCAATATGTATTCGAATGTCAGCTTTTGCCTCGGGGAAAGCGGATATCGTCTGCATGCTTTGATAAGATCCTCTATGGGATGCTTCCGGTTAATAGGCATCAGCATGCTTCTTGTCTTGTTATCTGTCGCATTTAATGATATAGCTATATTCACTCGTGTATCACGGCCCAGATCCGGAAATTTCGGAATCAGGCCTGCTGTGGAGACGGTAACCTTCCTTGTAGACAGTTTCAACCCATGATCACTATCGGTTATCGTATCAAGGGCTTTGATAACATTGTCATAATTTGCAAGAGGTTCACCCATTCCCATAAGCACAAC
>JAQYVL010000177.1 GCA_030145525.1 Desulfobacterales bacterium | reverse complement strand
GAAAACCAGAATACCCAGTTCAGAGCAGGTCAGAGCAAGAGGAGGTGTTCCGGTGAAGAGAAGAATAACAGAAGAAAGATTGATTGAAAAAGAGGCACCTAATATATGTCAAAACACAATTACACAATAAAGACAAATCTTTATGATGCGCCTGATTATTTTTATTGACAAGCTTATGATTTTTTGAGTTATATTTATAGTTTATAATCTGCTGAGAGGTATATTTTTTGACTCTTTAAAAACCCGAACGGATGGGAGCATGGTCCAAATTTAAATATGGAGGTTCATTTGTACGGTTTAGAAGCAATAAATGCCCAGAATGGCTGGTCCATGGCACTGGTGGGGATAACGATCGTCTTTACAGGTCTTGTTGCTCTTTCGTTTGCCATCTCACAGCTTAAAAAGCTGATTGAGCTATGGGAAAACAGGGATAAGCTGACCGGTAAAAATGGCATGGTGAATGAAAACGTCGGGACAGAGGGAATCGAACTTCCCGACCATTGGCCGGAGGATATCCACGAGGCAGCAGGTCTGTACGAGCCTCTGTTCAAAAAATTAGGAGATTCTTTTCCCTTGGCCGATCTGTATAAATTATCCGAGGAAAATAATTATCCCCACCCGCATCTGACAATCAAGCGTCTGCGGGATGCTCAAATACTGATACCGGTCGGAGATGGAAATTTCACACGTAATCAATAAAACTATAATGAAAACAGATAAGGAATAATACATGTCAGATCTGTTCGTTAATTTTTTATCAAACACAGGCTATTTTCTTGCTGATTACAGGCATGTTATCATGATTGTAGTTGGATGCATATTTGTTTACCTGGCTGTAGCAAAAAAATACGAGCCCCTTCTTCTGATCCCGATCGGATTTGGAATTATTGTAGGAAACATCCCATTCTTTAAGGGTTTTGGACTGGGAATTTATGAGAACAACAGTGTGTTTCATTATCTCTACTTTGGTGTTAAAACCGGTCTTTATCCTTCGATTGTTTTTCTGGGGCTTGGCTCAATGACGGATTTTTCATCACTCCTTGCGCGTCCCAAACTTATGCTTTTAGGCGCAGCAGCTCAGATGGGAATTTTTTTCACGCTTCTGGGGGCTCTTGCGCTTGGATTTCTTCCAAAAGAGGCGGCTTCCATTGCAATCATCGGAGGAGCGGATGGGCCGACATCCATATTTTTAACCGCCAAGCTGGCACCCCACTTGATCGGCCCCATTGCAATTGCAGCTTATTCTTATATGGCCTTGATCCCCGTTATTCAGCCGCCCATTATGAGACTTTTCACAACCCGAAAAGAAAGACTCATCCGAATGCCTGATCCCCGGGAAGTCTCAAAAAAAGAGCTGCTCATTTTTCCGATCGTTGCGACCTTGCTCTGCTGTCTTCTCGCTCCAACAGCCCTACCGCTTCTCGGCATGCTTTTTTTCGGCAATTTCCTCAAAGTGAGCGGGGGGGTTGAACGTCTTGCTCAAACCGCGAGAACATCCATTATTGACACGGCCACGATTCTGCTCGGATTTACAGTTGGTATGAGTACACAGGCGGATGTTTTTCTGAACGGCAGATCCCTTGGAATTTTCTTTCTCGGTGCGGTTGCCTTCAGCATCGCGACAGCATCCGGAATTATCTTCGCTAAAATCATGAATCTATTCATAAAAGAAAAAATCAATCCTCTTTTGGGTGCTTCAGGTGTTTCCGCTGTTCCAGGATCAGCACGGGAGGTTCACCTCATGGGACAGCATGAAGATCCTACGAATTTCCTTCTGATGCATGCCATGGCATGCAACTCTTCCGGTGTAATCGGCTCTGCGATTGCCGCCGGAGTTTTGTGGAGCTTTATGATGGTTTAAAACCGGTTTTTTTACTCAGGAGAGGGTGTCTGTAAAATGTATTCCTCTAATTCAGTAGGCCCCTCCTGATAAATTTCCATCATGGCTTCAAAAGATTTTCGAGTCCTCCCCGTCTTCCAGGCTAACCAGTCTTCCAGGCTTTGCCAGGTGCTGATAACCAGAAGTGTTTGAGGATCATCTGCTGCGACAAGAGTATGACCGGAAACATATCCTTTTCGATTCATCGCCCCTGCACGGAATTCATTGAGAAGGGCAAGAACCTCCTTTGCTTTTCCTTTTTCAAACCTTCTTTTGATTAAAACTTTGGCAAGCATTCTATCCTCCCTTTGATTTTTCGTCCTATTTTAATCCATTCGGCGGAATAAAAAATCGGATTCCGAAGCCCAATGTCATGCAAGGCGCTCAGGATGGAGAGGAGGCGGAACAATCATCATAAACCGACAATTCGAACAATAGAAGACGCGGGCACCAGCCGAACACTGGCCTTGATTTTCGGCAGTTCTTCCTTTAGCACCTTGTATGTTTTCTGATGCGGGTGAGCTATTCCAATGGCCTCTCCCTGCCGAACTGCAATTCTAAGCAACCGTTTTATCTGTTTTCTTATGGAATCAGGCTCGACAATGTGATCTAAAAAGACATCCCGTTCTCCGAAATGAATCTTCAAAAGCCTTGCAGAAGGTTTGCATAACGATTCTTTTGTAGTCCGGCTGTCAACAAAAAACAGGTCTCTTTTTTTTAAAACAGAAAAAATCTGATACATTGTGGAGGAAACTGTCGTCATTTTAGAACCCATATGGTTATTGACCCCTTTTATAAAAGACATGGAGTCAAGATTTTTTTTTAACTGACCTAACAATGTATCCGGTGACATCGAAACCAGAAGAACACCGGGGCCGGGATTAACCTCCGGATATTCAAACGGCTCCATGGGCAAATGGAGCATTACTTCCATCCCATTTTGATTGGCCAACTCAGCAATTTTTTTCTGTTGTGGACTTAAAGGAAGAATAGAAAATGTAATTTTTGCGTCCAACTGGACAAATTTTCTGGCTATCCTGCTGTCGTATCCCAGGTCATCTATAATAATCGCAACCATCGGCATGCCTTCACGCATGGCAGCTTCGGGAATTCCATACGCCGGCGAACTTTCATCTTTCGGGAAAATCTCAAACGCAGGCTTTGTAAAATCGTGCTGCCGGGTCACGGGCTTCTGGGGTGCCGTCTGTCCGGGCTTGCTGATTCCGGATAAAGGGAAAAGCTGATGTGCCAAAAAAGCTGTAAATACGACTAGTAACAACAGAATTAGAAGCCCTGCCAGTGCTTTTAAAAGGTTTGCCGGAAGGTTGTAATCGGTTTTTTTTGATTTTTGAGAAGCCCTTCTATTGTTTTTCTTTTTGGCGGTTTTCTTTTTTGTCATGTAGCTTCAATTTGTCTGACAGGAACTCTTCTTCCGAAAATAGTCATCGAAAAGATATCCTTTTCGAACAGGTACAATATCACTTGTAATCATTCCTTCAGATTTTTAAATATCTCATAACTGACCAGGATATCAAGAGCACGGCTCACCTGATTATCCAACATAAGCGTTTTTAAATTTAAAGCCGCAAACTCTGTATGTTCGAGGCTTGAATCAGATGTTGACTCCTCTTCCTTTCCTGATTTGAAGTTTTCCTCTGATTTTTTATCCGGTTCGGCCTCGAGATGATTTTTCAAATCTTTTTCCTTTATATTATATATGTCTTCCCAATCTTCTTCCGTCTCTGTTTCTTCTATCATTTTCCTTTTGAGGATAATATCCGGTTCGATTCCTTTTGCCTGAATTGATTGGCCGGAAGGGGTATAATACCTGGCTATGGTAAATTTGAGACCTGAGCCGTCACGCAACGGCTTAACTGTCTGTACAGATCCCTTGCCAAAAGAGGTAGTGCCCAAAACAAGTGCCCGTTTGTGATCCTGAAGAGCACCGGCAACAATTTCAGATGCGCTTGCACTTCCGCCATTAATCAGCACAATTATAGGATAGTCTCGCTTTTTTTCATTCTTATGAGCTTTATAAATTTGAGTATGTTTTTTAAGTCGGCCCTTGATAGACAAAATGGTTCCTTCCTCCAGGAAAAGCTCCGAAATACCTATTGCCTGAGGCAGAAGCCCTCCCGGATTGTCACGGATATCCATAATAAGTCCTTTGAGTTCTGTCTCTCCTGATTCAAGCTCATCCAGAGCGCCCTCGATGTCATAAGTTGTTTTTTCCGTAAAATTATAAATACGGACATATCCGTATTTTGAATTCAGCATAATGTGTCTTACACTTTCAATGGGAATGACATTGCGGACAATTTTAAAATCAATCGGCTTGGATGAGCCTTTTCGCAATATTGTCAATATTACGGATGTGCCTTTTGGCCCTTTTATCTTTTTTACTGTCTCGCCAATAGTTATCTCCCTGGTAGGAGTGCCGTCAACCTTATAAATAATATCACCTGCTTTAATTCCTGCTCGATATGCGGGCGTGCCTTCAATGGGTGATACAACGGTTAACATTCCTTTGCGGGCGGTAATGACGATTCCAACACCGCTGAACTCACCCTTTGTGTCATCCTGCAGAAGCTCAAAAGCATCGGGCGGAAGATATGTGGAATGAGGGTCCAGGCTCTGAACCATTCCTTGAATTGCCTTTTGTATAAGCTCTTTTGAGTCAACCTCTTCAACATAATTATTTTCAAGCTGTTCAATTACATCTGAAAATATTTTGAGGCTCCGATAGGTATCATCACTGCTCGCAGAGACCTCACGGTATACACCGCCTCCGAAAGTCAATAGAGCTGAAACAGAAATTACCAGTATTGCATAATAAATTTTTTGTCTTGTTTTTGTTGTCATCAACCTGCTCCTTCAGCTTTTTTTAGCCATTTAAGAGGGTCTATTGATTTCCCCCTGTGGCGCAGCTCAAAATAAAGATTTGACCCTGTCATGGATGCCGTATCGCCAACAGTTGCAATAACCTCCCCCTCTTCAACAGGGTCGCCCTTTGATTTAAAAAGTTCTTCCGCATGTGCATAAACAGTATAGTAATGCGTTCCATGGTCTATGATGATCATATTGCCATAACTTTTAAACCAGCCCGAATAGAGTACAATTCCGCTTTGAACAGCCTGGATCGGTTCACCACGGTCGGCCATAATCTCTAT
>JAQYVL010000176.1 GCA_030145525.1 Desulfobacterales bacterium | reverse complement strand
TGGGAGGAAGGAAATGCCTGCGAGATTGAAATCACAGATTACCACTAATGAAGTTTTTGGCCGACGGTTTCCTCGAAAGCGTCCGCCAACCCATCCAGGGGAAATGCTTTTCGAGGAGTTTGTTAAGCCCCTTGAGCTAACACAAACAGAGCTTGCTCGTCATCTGGGTGTTTCCTACCCTCGCCTCAACGAAATCATCAAGGGTCGGCGTTCGGTAACTCCGGATACCGCTTTGCGGCTGTCCCGTGTGTTGGGTATGTCAGCAGATTTTTGGTTGGGTTTGCAACAGGATTGGGATCTTTGGCACGCTATGAACAGTCCTGAGGCTAAGCGGATTTATCGGCTGAAACCAATTCCTCGGAATGAGAAACACTTCGCATAACGCTCAAGTCGGACCGTACGAGCCTGCGCCACATACGGGATTTTATTTAGAAATCAAGCTTCTGGTTTCTTGCAGTGTCCTACCTGTTAAGCCCGGCCGCTTAGCTCGGTCGTTCGTTGCCTAAAAACCTCCCGCCTGACAAAGTTCACATATTTGTGTACTTTATACTCATGAAAACAATTTCATTTTATCAGACTGCATCGGATATGCGAGAAAATAAGGGGTCAAGACCCCTGTTTTAATGATTTTCAATGCATTTTTGCAGATTTAGCGCCATCGTTTTTTTGAACACGCCCGGCCCTTCACCTGTCAGTTCGGATGACAGCCTGAAGAGGGAGCTTTATTCCCCACTGGCAGAAAGGTTGAATCATTCCAGGATTCCCTCATTCGTAATCCGTCAATTATGTTTCCGAAAGTGAAATTTTTGTAATTCATCCGTGCAATTTTTGTAATTCATTATGCGAATTTTTTCTTCTGTGGGGGGGATATGCCTATCATCACGGATTTTTGGCCCTGATTCAAGAATATATATCAATCTTAATTTAAAGAGTTTTGGAATAGAGGTTTCTTTATAAAATGCTAAACATTCTTTTTATAAGAAAAAGAAATAATCTATGCGAATTGTGGTACGGCATTTGCTATATTAAAATCGTTTTCGCATTATTAATTAAGTCGCCTGTTGGGCAAACATTTAAGAAAAGGAGGATTCTGATGAAAAAGATTTTAATTCTGACTGTTCTGTCTGTTTTATTGCTGGTAGGTGGGATTGCATTTGCCGGTTCACCGGATAAAGATGATTCAAGCACTCTGAAGAAAGATATTGTGAAGGCTGATGAATCTCTCCAGAAACAACCTGATGCTTCAATAGAGCAACCGGAGGCATATTCAGAACCCGAAGAAATGGAAAAGTCAGCTGAAGAAAGTGATGCCAAGGATGTGAAAGCGGAGATTCAAAAAAAAGAAACTTCAGGTAAAGATAAGGCCGCTCCCAAATAAAAAAGAAACCATAATCGAGTGTAAAAAAGGCGGAAATGGAATCATTTCCGCCTTTTTTGTGGAAATATCACTATGCTCGTCGTTACAGTTTCGCTATTATTCGATGCAAAAAATAGTTTTGTAACGAACTGCTGCACAACTCTTCAGCCAATTTGTAAAATGAATCGCGGTTTCTCAATCGCAGCACTTTTCTATGCGAATACCCGCTTGAGATGGGGAATGATTTCTTGCATGATATACTCAAATCATATAAAAGATCATTTTTCGTGGAATATTGGGGATTCCGATAGTGTTTCCTGAAAAATCAGCCGCGGGCAAACATAAGGAGTTTACTCCAAAATGAAGATGCAGGATAAAAGAAGGAGCGATAACGGATATGGAACTGCAAGATGATACATGGATCTGGGTAGTTATTGAAAATCCTGAGAAAAATGAGAAAATCGTGGGGCAGCAGGAGGAAAAAAGTGATACTTCATTTATCCCGGCGTATAAGAGCAAGGAAGAAGCACAGCAATGCATGAATCTTCTGGCGCGCCATCCCGGCAGTATATATGAGGCTCAGGCGATTTTATATGAAGATCTGGCCAGGTACGCAGCAGAGAATGGGTTTATGATTTTTTTACTGGACGGATTCGGAACGGTTACTGAAAAGATAGAGTTATAGCGAATAGGTTTTTTCCACACCTGATAATCATTCTGATAATCATTCTTGACACAATTCCAGTATTCATTTAATAACCATGGCGATTATGAATGATACGAACCGTATCAATTAATTCCATTTAGAATTATCTCCAGAGTAAGACCTCTCCATAAATTCATGCTATGGAGAAAGCAATTCAAAGAAATACATTAGCAATACAACTTGTTAAAGATCGGATCAGGATAATTTTCTGATCGTCGGGGATTAGAGGGAAAACTGATTTTCAAATCGTTTTTATACTGACCTCGGTATCATTGTTTGTTTTTTTTATCGTTGAAAATTGAAATGAGTATTTCCGATAAAAAAGCTGCATGGATCACTCAAGAGCCCAAACCGGGTAGTGATTTTCTCATGTTCAGGGGCGATCTTTTTTCGTTTACACTTTCTCTGAGTCAAAAGGAAGCAGGGAAGGCATGGATTAGAACGAATATCGGCCAGGCTTCTGCAATACGGGAGGAGATCATCCAACCTGTTCCCATGTGGACTACCTTTTAAGGGCGCCGGAAGGAGAGTACAGGCTGATATTTGAGAGCGATTCTATCTCATACGGAGGAAATGGAAGACTCCAAAACGGACAGGTTCACGAGACGTTAAAAATAGACTACGGTCAGCAGATATACGATTTTATAAGCCTCTATCTGCCCACAAGGACCGCACTGGTTTTGCAGCCCTGTTCTGCCGGCATTTGAGATGCTTTACTCGATTTGAAAGCCGGAATTAAACCCCAAAAATAGATAAACCCTTGGTTTACAGCCTTTTCGTTGACACACAGAGGCAGTTGCTTTATATTGCTGAAGGATCGTGTTTATGGCTTTGTTGATACCACCATGATCCCGGCAAACAACAAAACCTCTGTATTGAACAATTGTAAAAATTATTTTTGGCTCAAATGCAGTTATAATGAAATTAAGGAGATGTTGAATGAGAATTCGAAAAGCTGTTTTCCCTGTGGCAGGTCTTGGCACGAGATTTTTACCGGCAACAAAGGCTATTCCAAAGGAAATGCTTCCAATTGTAGACAAACCACTGATTCAGTATGCGGTAGAAGAAGCTCTGGAATCCGGTATTGAGCAGATAATATTTGTTACAGGAAAACGAAAGGCAGCACTTGAGGACCATTTCGATTTCGATTTTGAACTTGAACATCTGCTGCGCTCAAAAAAAAAAGATGAAATTTTAACCCAGATTAAAACAGTTGTCCCGGAGACAGGAACCATTGTTTACACCCGGCAAAATAAACCTCTTGGGCTGGGTCACGCAATCTGGTGCGCGCGCGATGTGGTTGGAGATGAGCCATTCGCTGTTATTCTTGCAGATGATTTGATCAAAGCGGATAAACCCGTACTTGCGCAGATGATTGAAGTGTTTGAGCAGCAGAACTCTTCGATTATTGCCGTAACGGAAGTGGACCCGAAAGATACGGATAAATATGGAATTATTGATTCCGAAATTATGGGAAACGGGGTAAGCAGGGTCAGGAAACTTGTAGAGAAGCCACTGCCTGAGGATGCACCGTCCAATATGGCGATCATCGGTCGATACATATTGACCCCTGAAATATTTAAATTTCTTGGCAAAAAAAAATTCGGGGCCGGTGGCGAAATTCAGCTGACCGATGCAATGGAAATGCTTCTTCAAAAGCAGTCAATTTTCGGCTACACTTTTAATGGCTATCGATTTGACTGCGGTGACAAAGCCGGCTTTCAGAAAGCAAATCTGACTTATGCAATGGAGAGGGAGGATATCAGGCATGAGTTGATTCCGTTTTTGAAGGAAATGATAGACTTTTGCAGCTGATCCATCTATGATGGACTCGTAAAAAACAGGGTAAAACAGAACATTTCATTTGGTCAAATGGTTATCAGGATTATTCTTGCTAAAATAGTTGCCTTGTCAGGCGTAAGAAGAACAGATAAAAAAGCATGAAATTCACATCTGATCTGACTTCTCCCCTTATTATCGCTCACAGGGGATTCAGAAGCAAATATCCCGAAAATACATTAACAGCTTTTGAAGCGGCGATTGATGCCGGAGCAAAGATGATAGAACTCGATGTCACTCTCTCGAAAGATCGAGAGGTGATTGTTATTCATGATGATACCCTTGATCGAACGACAAATGGAAAAGGCCCGGTTAAAAAATACAGCCTGGCCGAACTGAAGCGGCTCGATGCGGGAAGCTGGTTTGATTCCAGTTTTAAAGGAGAGCAGATTCCAACGCTTGGCCAAGTCCTTGATCTAATAAAGAATCGCATATTGCTGAATATTGAGATCAAGAAAAGCGCGTATGAATCGGATAGCCCTAACGATGCTATTGAAAAACAGGTTGCAGGCCTTGTCAGCATGGCAGGCTGCCTGGATTCGGTTCTTTTCTCGAGCTTTGAGCCCGCGATACTGAAAAGCATCGTAAAAATCGAAAATCGATCAAGAATTGCATTGCTTACCGAAAAACCACTGGCAAAAAAAACCTGGGAGTTCTGCAAAGATCTGACTCCTTTTTCCTGGAATCCCGACTACCGGAGTGTGACCGAAGGCAGGGTTCAGGAAATGCACGGCAAAAACATACGGGTGTTTCCTTATACCGTAAATTCACTTTCAGATGCAAAACGTCTTGTTGAAATGGGGGTAGACGGTTTTTTTACGGATGATCCTGCCTTGATGATAAGCCTTTTATTTTGAGTGCAAGCCTGTCGTTTTCAAAAAGCGCTTTACAATTTTTAGTCTTTAACGTATAAATTGAATCTGCTGGGGGGGCCGAATAAGGCTGAGACGGAATTATTTACGACCCTTTGAACCTGATGCAGTTAGCACTGCCGTAGGGAAGCATCAAAACACAATTTTCTGATTTTGAAAGCTTGCCCAGGGGCAAGCTTTTTTTTATGGGACAGATGATCGGGGGGCAGGATGGATATAATTGTTAACGGTAAAAACGAAGAAATTGTCAGTCAAACCAGTCTTCTTGATTTTCTTACCTCGAAAAAAATTCACCCGGACAGGGTGGTCGTGGAACTCAATACAACAATTATTGAAAAACATATTCTGACGGATACCATTATTCATGAAAATGATCGAATAGAAATATTACGATTTGTAGGAGGGGGATAATAAAATGGATGATTTGCTCGAAATCGGAGATAAAAAACTTGAAAGCCGTCTGTTTACCGGAACCGGCAAATACGGTTCAGACGCTCTTATCCCCGAAATCATCAAAGAATCCGGCGCACAGGTTATAACAGTTGCCTTGAGAAGAATGAACCTTGATTCTGAAGAAGACAATATTCTCGATTATATCCCTAAGACTGTCCAGCTTCTTCCAAATACATCCGGAGCCAGAAATTCGAATGAAGCAGTAAGAATTGCAAGGCTTGCAAGGGCGGCAGGCTGCGGCAACTGGATTAAAATTGAAGTTATCTCCGATAATAAGTATCTCCTTCCGGACGGATATGAAACCATTCGTGCGACAGAAGTTCTTGCAAAAGATGGATTTGTCGTTCTTCCCTACATCTCTCCGGATCTCATGGTGGCAAGAGATCTGGTAGCCGCGGGCGCTGCGGCAGTAATGCCTCTTGGCGCTCCGATAGGCTCAAACAGAGGTTTGAAGACCCGTGAGCTCATTCGAATACTTATAGATGAGATTGATCTTCCGATAATTGTTGATGCCGGTATCGGAAAACCCAGTCAGGCCTGTGAGGCAATGGAAATGGGAGCAGCTGCCTGCCTTGTAAACACTGCGATTGCCAGTGCGGAGAATCCGGTGTTGATGGCAAAATCATTCGGAAGAGCGGTAAAAGCGGGCAGGGAAGCATATCTGGCAGGTACCGGTGCAGCATCGTCTCATGCTGTTGCATCTTCACCCTTAACTGGTTTTCTCAATGGAAACGAATCGCAGGAAGATAATTGATGATGGCTTCGTAAAAAGTCCAATTTCGGCGTTGCGCTGCATCTCTCGTCAGTACCGTTAAGCGAAGTGCAATGGTAGCCGATAGGCGTGAGTAGGCTAACTACACACGCCTTCGGCTACCGATGCGCTTCGCTCCACGGTATTCCTTGAGATTTGCGCGCCTTGAACTTGAACTTTTTTCTTTGCCATCAGAATTTTGACTTTTTACGAGACTGTCAATTGATAAATTATGAGTTTTTACGACACTTTTTTACGCATACAAAAACCTGATTTGGGAAAACGCTTTGCCTGTGCATCACCCGAAGATGT
>JAQYVL010000175.1 GCA_030145525.1 Desulfobacterales bacterium | reverse complement strand
TATCGTTAGACTCAGATGAATTTTCCTCATGGGCAGCTATTTTTATTTCGATTCATTTTCCTGAAAAAAATTGCCGGAATCGTTGGTATACATTTTAATCCGCCCTTCTTCCAACAGTTTTTCAACTTCTTCTTTCTTGTTTTTTCTCATTTCATCGCTATCTTCCGGTCCTCTCACGACATGAGGTGTAAGAAAGAAGTAGAGATTGGTCTTTTCAGTGGACTCGGCCATGGATTTAAACGCCCAGCCCAATATGGGAATACCGCCCAGGCAGGGTACAGAAGTCTCTTGCCTGGTCAAACTGTCGTCGATCAAACCTCCGATGACAACCGTGCTTTTATCATTTACGATAACCGTGGTATCGATTGTCCGCTTAAAAGTGATCGGTGTTGTCTGTCCGGCGCTCAGAAGAGAAATAGCAGCCGTATCCAATTTGTTGATCTCCTGAAATATTTTAAGTCGAACAAGCCCGTCTTTGCTGATCTGCGGTGTTACTTTAAGGGTGAAACCTACATCCTTATACTCATAGTTCTGATAGGTTTCAGAGGAAGATGTCGTGCCGGTTTTCGTCAGGTAGGGCACATTTTTTCCCACCGTAATCGTGGCTTCCTCATTATCTGTTGTAATAATCTGAGGCGTTGAAAGTATATGAACATCCTTATCGGTCTTCATGGCATTGATTAATGCACCCAGACTCGCGTAGGTAACATCACCGATCTTAATCGCCTCTCCAAATACACCCATCGAAAAACCCGGCGGGAAGGTGCCGATGCCGCTTGGCGGTGCAATCAAACCCGCCATATTGCTGTACTGGGAGTTTCCGCCAAACCCGCCCCCAACTGCATATGGATCGTCGTTAAACATTACCTCATCCGCGGCTGTCCATTCTGTTCCAAGTTCAAAGCTCTTCTCAACATTTACTTCCATAATCAGACATTCGATATATACCATTGATCTGGGTATATCCAGTTTCTTGATAATATGCTCAAGAGCCAGGTAATCATCCTTATCCGCCACAATAATCAGGCTGTTTGTCGCCTGATCGGCTGTAATTTTTGCCTTTTCAGATACCAGGGGAGCCACTTTCTTTCCTCTTGCTACATCCGTCTTTTTCGTCGGCAGCATCTGGAGAACCTTGGCCAGGTCTTCAGCGGTGGCATATTCAAGGTAATAGACGTGTATTTTTTCTTTTCCCCTGGGCACTTCCTTATCCAGCATCTTTACAAGCTTTTTGACCCTGAGCGTATCTGCTTCACTTGCCAGCAGAACAATCGTATTGGTTCTTTCATCAGCGACAAAGGTTATTTCTCTGCCGCTATCACCCTTTTTGGGAACATTTCTTTTTGACCTGAAAATAGTTTCAAGTAATTTTACGAGTTTATCCGCATCAGCCGATGCTAAAGGAAGTATGGAAATCTCCCTTCCTATTCCGGTCACATCAATTGCGGAAAGAATTTTTTGCAGGCGCTGAATATTGGAATAGACATCGGTAATAATCAGCATGTTTGTCTGTGTATAGGAGAGAACAACACTGCTTTTTGAGACAAGAGGCGCGAAAAGCCGCTTGATTTCATTGGCATCCGCGTATTTGAGTGGTATAAGCTGAGTAACGATCTTGTCTTCGGGCGAGCCTCCCTCTTCTTTTAAAAGCGTCTCAACACTTTTTGTACGGGCCTCAGGGGCAGTAACGATCTTTATCACCTTACCCGCTTTTACAGTAGAATATCCGTGAACTTCCAGAACGGACTCAAATACCTTGTAGGCCTCTTTTTCAGAAATCTTTGCGGGCGAGATGATTGTTACTTTTCCCTTTACCTTGTTATCAATTATAAAGTTTTTACCGGTAAGTTCACTGATAAATTTAATAAACACAGTGATATCTACATTATTGAAATCTATGGAGACAAAACGTTTTTGAGACCCCTTTTTTTCTGTATTTGTCTTCACGGGATTTTTTTTACCCACCCCTTCGACTGTTTCATCTTTACCTTGTGCAGAGTAAGCTGCAGCAAGTATCATGGAAGTGATAACCGTTATCTGGATGATCAGTTTTGATTTTATGCAGAATTGTTTCATTTTCTGTCCTGGTTATTACGCTTGGTTCGATTATTTAATGTTATACTCAATTGCCTTTTCCCTGCCTCGGCGTTTCAATTGCAGTGCCACATTGGAAGAACTTGTCAGATTCTCATAAAATTTTAGTGCATCATCTACTGTTTGTATAGGACTACCGTCAATTCCTGTAATTATGTCGCCATTTCTTAATCCCATTTTCCTGAATATGGATCTTGGTTTTAAACTGCTCAGAGTCAGACCGTCCGGCTGCCCGTTTTCAAAATGAGGCCGAATCTTGACCTGACTCATAAGATCAGACACATTTTCCATGGCACTTTGAATCTGTGAGCGTCTCAGCGTAATTTTCTGCGCTCTTAAGGGCTTTACATCTCCTCTGCTTCTGGATGATATCGCGGATACTCCGCGTCTCTTTTGGACATTCAATTCTTCAATTTCCAGAATTTCATCTCTTCCGTCTACATTTAAAACAACCTTTTCACGCAGAATCAGTTTTACCGTTGCATTTTGTATTGTATCACCCGTCCGAAAAAGGCTCTGGGTTCGGTTCTTGGCCTCCTCGATTACAGCGAAAGCAAAAGCAGCAGGGCCCGTTACCGTTCCCCAGAGTTTCAAGTTAAGCTCAGTCGGTTTGATTTCATCAAGGTTTACATTATTCGACTTCTTTTTCTCACCGGCTTCCATCCCTGTTTTAAAGAGATTGCGATCAATGATGGCTTTATAAAATAACAACGGCCTATAAATCTCACGTGCCACAATATCAATCTTTTTCATATTTGACTTCGGAGACTCTAAAACCACCTGTGCTGCTATGATTCTATAAAACCCACTGACTCCGAGATAAATCCCAAACGTAAGCAGGACCAAATTGACTGTTATAAATATTTTATTCATCAGCACGTGAATAACTTATTTTATTCACACTCCTTATACAACAATTTTTTTTATTTCAAGTATTTATGCCTCCAACAGGAGTTCGAGTCAAAGGATCAAAAAAATCTCGGCCTTTCCAGAGTGCCTTGGATATGTACAGGAATGTCGTTATTTCCGGAACTCTTTTTTAAAAACACTTTCACCACAGGGTTTATCTTTTCCAGTTTTTCGATAAATACGGAGTTCGGACGAACCGATCCCTTCAAATTTAAAACACTCCTCCCAATTAGATTCCTTATTAAAACAGAGCCGGAAAGGCTTCCGTCGGCATCTCCTCCCGTATTTGTGAACCGGTCAACCTTAAGCTGTTTTCTGTTCAACTCCAAATCAGCTTCTATGTTTTTGAGGCTGAGAGTTTCCAGACCATAATAAGGAGAAAGAAATTCAATTCCGAATTCCGCCAGCGATATATCCGACTTTACGGAAATATTTTTCTCTTCCCCGGCATCATAAGTTATATTACCATTTAAAACTCCTTCGAGATCATGAGGAATCAGATTCTTCAGCATAATTATTTCGCCGATCTGAATGTCATTCAACCTCACATAAGCTTTTTCCGGAAAAAATTTTTTCCACGAAAAATCAACCTTCGCTTCAATCAGGCCCGCATAGACAGCACCGTCGATATATAGAGACAGCCTTCCAGCAAAAAAAGACAGAATAGCCGGCGATAATACGATCTTCTCAGCATCAAATATCGAATCCCCATTATGATAAGCACTGACATTATAAAGCTTTATGCCCGGCGGAAAATCAGGTTTGACATTGCCGATCATTATATCGAAATCCGGATTTATTCTGTTCAGGCCGGATATCATATATTTTTTTGCAACCTCTGATGGAAAAAGGATATACAAAAAAAACAAAGTCACTGAAATTACATAGGCAGCGTATAAAAGTCTTTGTTTTGTTTTACTCATGCACTGTTAACCTGATTCTGTTATCATGATTCAAATGTTTCAGCCTGTAAAACTACAGTGATAAACCCATCCTGTTTCCCTTTTTTTGAAATCGAAAGTCTTTTTACAAATATCATATTTTTTGATGTTTCAATCCCATGCAGATATATAGTTAATTGATTAAGTGTAATACCCTGAATCTTCATTTCAACGGTCGATTTTTTTCGTTCGCTCCCCGGCTTCTTGGTTGTTGTCGGTTTCATGTAGCTAATATTTTCTTTAACCCCGGCGCTTCCCGCCAGATTATCCAGAAAAGAGAAAAGCGTAAAACTACTATCCCTTTTCAAAAAACTCCGCTCAGACAACTCTGAATTTCTTTTTAATGTATCATATTCCGTTTTCAGGGCGATCATTTCCTTTAGTTCAGTTTCTTTTGCCGAAAGGCTTTCCTTCATTCGATATTTTTTATTTACAACAGGAGTAAAAATTATTTTTATAAGGATAAAAAGGAAAATCACAGCTACCGCAGCAGCAAGCCCCGCCTGCTCCCTCCTGCTGAATTTCCTGTCTAAAAATCGGATTAATCTTTCCATAATCTGTTTCGTTTTTATTTTTACAAAGCGTCTAAAATTGTATTTTAAGCTTAAAATTAATTCTCTTTCCGGTCTTATCTGAATTGGCAGAGGTAATGGAAACCTTCTTAAAAAGCGGTCCCTTCTCCAGACGATTTTTCATATCATCCACAGAATTAAAAGTTGCAGTATCACCGGAAAGCGTTACGTTCTCAGGCCCTACAACGAGACGACTCAATTCAATATCCCTCTCCCTAGGCAAAAGCCTGCTGATATCATTCAAAATATCAATTATTCGAAAATTCTTTTCCGCTTCACCCGGAATCATGGACTGCTGTTTCACCTCCTTGACCTTCACACGCATCTGCTGAAGTGGATCGACAATTCGTGTGACCTCAGGGAATGTTTCTTTAAAGATTGTTGTAACCTGAAAATCCAGATCATTTTTCTTTTTACTCATCGAGTAAAAACCATAAGAAACATTAAAAAGCAGTATCAGTAAAATAATACCGGCAAGAATTCCGGTTTTTGTAATATCTTTTTTATGGGCGATCCATTGCTTTTTTCCCGCAAACTGCCTCTTGCTGAAATTCAATCCATGACTGCCATGGACCTCGGAAACAGCAAGAGACAGGGCATTATCCATCTGATCCGGTATCCACGATCGACCCGCTTGCTGCGTTACGGTGATACCGACCTCTTGAACCAGGTCTATTTTTTTAACCGGAAGATCGAGGAGATCGGATAGTTCCCTTCCGATATTCAACTCATTTTCTCCTGCACCTGTAAGATAAATCACTTCCGGTGAAAAATCGATACCCAGCATATCTTCTGCTGCAGAAACTGTTTGCAATATACCTCTGGATATCAATCTGACGGGCGATTTTGAAGAGGAGCTCAGGGTAATAGAACGAACAATCTGGACCTGGCCGGCAGAAACTGCAAAAAGTGTAGCCCATTCCGGATCAACATCGATGATAACGGAATGATTCGGGAGTTCAAGCAGCCTCGCGAGGCACAAAGCCGTTGAATACCCTCCAATTGTTACAGCCTGTGGATTGATCCTGAATGAAGCCAGCTCGGCCAGATATTTATCCAGCTTTGTTTTTTCTATCACCGCTGCGATAATACCTGTCTGACCCTGCTGTTTTGGAAGCGTTAACTGCTGAAAATCAATAACCGCATCCTCAATGGGAGATGGAAGGGTAGGCTCCAGTTCAAAAGAGAGGACCTGCCTTATTTTTTTGGGTTCCCTGAACGGAATTCTGATATTCCGATAAGACACATCCTCCGCAGGGAATGAAGCAATGCACACAACATCCGATACATTAATTTTATCGGTGATTGCTTTCAGAACAGATGATTTTTCTGCACCGTTTTCTTCAGCATTCGGTTCCAAAGAAAAATGGAAATAGGACTCTATCACATTTCCCTTTATGCTGTTTGCAAGCAGCACAGCGGATATGGTATTGGTACGGATGTCAAGCCCAAGAATTTTTCTGCCCATGTCAGCTTTCGTTTTTATTTGTTTTTTCGAAAAAAATCAAAATAGACGGCAAAATAAAAAGCTCCGAACTCAAGTCAACAAATCCTAAAATACAGGCTATTCTCATAAAGCTCCCCTCCTGCAAAGGATTCGTCTCAACGCATATACAACTTGAAGACACAGCGCTCATTTGGGCATTTCCCCAAAGCCGCCAAATGGTTAATTATATAAGTATAATCTATTCTGTCTGCCAACTCAAGACCTTACAGCGATTTTTTCCGGATTTATTTTCCCTCTGGACAACCGCGGCCGTCGTCATCTTAATCCCGTGAAGCTCTGCACTGGCTGTAATCCTGAAAAAGTCACTCTTTGTTGTAAGCAGTTTTGATTCAATATTCAGTTCACTGCAGCCAGGTGCTCTTTTATACCAGTCTGCTTTTGACAAATCATGAGTGTAATTCCCATCCGACATCTCCTCGCGGTATGCTATAATCTCCTGGGCAAGATGAACGTCATCCATATGAAGCAGCGCACCGATAACCGGCAGTTCTGCCGTATTTATATTGATCTCCCCTGGAAATGTAAATTTATTGCTTTCCGTTTCCTCTACCATTCCATGTATGGTGATGTAATTTGAAATTGCATCCCACCCTCCAGCTCCCTCGGCAAGAGCAGGAACCCCCTTTACCAGAAAAAGTTCATTAACATGGGTCATGGGACCATTTTTGCATTTATAAGAAGGGTCAAGATCCTCATAATAATCCGATTCCGCCCCGTTCACTCCGGTTATGGCATCATCATCCCCTGAATCCAGCCAGTCTTTCACAGAATTCACAATTGCGGAAGGGGTTGCATCGTCATCTTCATTTTCCGGGGAGGTAATGTATCCCAAAAACCTTTCCCACATATTCATCTGATCCTGATTGAAAATCCTTCCTTCCGGAAACTTTACAAGAGCATTTAATTGTATTTTTGCCATTTCATCAGTGATAACCATCTCGAGTGCGCCATCCTCAAAAGGAATATTCGCAAGCGCCTCGGAAATGGTTTCCTCACTCGCCCACTCTTCCTGTAGGGAATCGACTTCTCCTGCCTCCTTTTTATCTTTTAATAGAAGCGCCATAGCCATATGTATTCCGGATGCTGTCATATGGGAAAGCGTCAGGCGATCTCTTGCAACAGCCGTGTATTCTGCTGCTTCACTCGCCCTCCGGTTAAGCTCCAGGACAGTTGCAATCAGCAGAGTGATCACGGTGATAGTGATCAGAATGGCAATCCCCTGCCTGTCTTTCCATAATCTATCTTTCATTACAAGACGTCTTCCCCGAATTTAATTCTGTAAACAGGTAAATTTACCCTTGTTTTAAACAAAAACGAACCGGATTCATCTCCGATCTCAAGCTGGATGGCAATTGCTGATGGGGTCTCATAATTGAATTCAGACGTACCAGAGTCCCAGGATTCGTGGGAGGTTCCCTCTTTGTCATAATACATAAACTTCAGTGACCTTATATCCTCACAAAGTACGGGATCCGCTCCTTCAGTCTCGGATGGAGTATCAAAATTGATTCGATCCGATCGCCTCAGCATGATGCGGTTTTCTTCTGTCTCGCTAATATAGTAAACGATTTCAGCCACTCCAAAAGGCATCCCTTTCCCAAAAGGGATATGGGCTGAAGATGTAAATCTGAGCTTGGAAAAATCTCTTCCCTGCGTTGAAACATTCTCCCCCACAACCCGGTATGGATCGGGTTCAGAATTAAGTTCCGGTTTGGAATATCGAATGTCGGGTGTTATGCAGATCGACTGCAGATCGTCTGTCATCCTGATTAAACAGCTTTTTGCCATTTCATGAGCTGCTATATTCTCATCAAGGATATCAGCACTGGAAAAAACCATGCTAAAAGCACCGAATAAGGTTGTCATAATAATGCTGAAAATAAAAATCGCCAAAAGAATTTCCAGCAAGGTAAAACCTGAATTTTGATTTTCCATTCCGGTATCTTTTCCCGAATAATCCTGCAAACTATTCCTGCACCAACCGATAAGTGGTAAGAGTATAAACGAACTCTTCTTCGTTAAAGGTAACACTGACATTGATCTGCTTCATTTTTTCTGCAAAACTGCCGATGGTTTCTGATTCGATATCTTTTACGGAACTCCGCCAGGCATAACCTGGAAATTCATCGCCGAAATCTCCGGCTTGATCTTCCCTGTGATTTGGAATGTCGGCTATGATCTCTGCAATTTCAAACTGGGCGAGAAAAGGGGCTTTTGTATCAAACTGTGCATTTGTATTTAAAACAACCGTCTGTGCCTGAAGGTTAAAAACAGCGGTTATAACAATGGAAATAATCGATAATGCGATCATCACCTCAAGCAAGGTAAAACCATGGCAAAAAGGAGTCTTTCCGTTTGTTGCTCTATTTCCTTCATCAGTGTGATGCCGCATACTCTTCAACCAGTTTTACCGAAGGCAGAAATGGTTCAACAAATAAAGAAATTTTTCTCTCATCATCGCCTTCAATATGAATTACAGCCTGATCGGAATATCCCTTTTTGTAGAAAAAAATCTCAACAATTCCATGCATGATCCGTCCCCTGTCCGGAAACTCTACGTCAAGGATTCTGACATTCTCAGGAAGGTTATAGCTTTTATCCGCAGCACTTTGCAGCGCCTCTTCATTCAACATGGATTCATCGGTTACCCATAAACGATTATTATCCAAATCCACATTTATAACATAATATTTCTGGTCTTTGACCGCACGGTTTTTCAATGAACCGGCTTTAAATATCAGCCATCGAGCAATTCTATCTGTATTGTCCGTAAATATAAAGCTCGAAAAACGAGGCATTGCAAAAACGAGCAGCACAGACATAATGACGACCACAACGATAAGCTCGATTAGAGTAAAGCCGCTGTTCGCTCTATGAGAACCCATTTTCTTTTATATCCGTTTTCTTACTCAATTTCCCAATTGTTTATATCTTTTGCGAAACTCTCTCCGCCGGATACCCCATCCGATCCATAGGATATAATATCGTAATCGCCATTTACTCCCGGACTCAGATAAATAAACTCATTTCCCCAGGGATCTTTGGGAACATTCCTTTTTTCCAGATATCCTCCTTTACGCCATTTTTTTGGCAGGATACCGGTTTCCGGAGCTTTTACCAACGCCTCAATCCCCTGCTCTGTACTTGGATATGTTCCATTATCCAGCTTATATAGTTTAATCGCTGCCTCAATGCTTTTAATATCCATTCTTGCTTTGCTCTGTCTTGCTTCATCCGGAGCATCCATAAAATTAGGAGCAATAACCATGGCGAGAATACCGAGTATAACAATCACAACCATCAATTCTATAAAGGTAAACCCGGAATTACCAATTTTGCTTTTTGCAGTCTTCATTGTATCCTCCGAAATTCAGTCTATATCGAAACATAAAAACCTTTTTTTTATATCGCTCAATATAAAAACAGGCCCTAATTATCGTTAGTGATTTAATATAGTATTCATCGGCGTGGATCAAGGGTTAAAAATAGTTGACTTGACTTAAATATCATATAATGCGAAACAAAAAATTATGATACTCAAAACAAAAATGAGATGTGAATGTTCCAGAATGGATGTTATCTTTATCGATCATGAAAGAGCCTACTGCACAAGGTGTGTTCCCAATGGCATTATTGAAAATCCCTGCATCAAAAAAAAATCCGGAAAAAATTCTAAAAAAATACATTTGAATAAATCAGATGGATAAACTTTTTCAGTTTCTACCCTATAGAATATTTTATGCTTTTTTTATTTTGACACTCATTCATATTTGCCCTATAATCATTATCACTTCACTATGCAAAATTGATATATAATAATATCAATTGGTTGCTCTAAAGTCTTACAGTAGATTTACTGTATTTATTTAAATCAGCCCTGGTTTGCAGTGTGGACTGAACCCATACTCAACAGAAAGCTTTTATTGTCGGCTTATTTCTCCTCTCCACAGGGTTCATCAATCATCTTATTTCTGAAATAATCTTTTTTTACATCGGGTTGAACCGCAAAGGGATCAGAAAACTTATGGAATCATTTTATGATCGAAGAAAATATCAACGCTTTACATCCAAATGCGGAGCGAATATCGTTTTAAAAAAGCCCCGCTTCCTGAACTTCGGGAGAACTCATAAAACCAAATTCGGCAAGCTTGTCGATATCAGCAAGGGTGGATTCTCAACACAGTATATTTCAACCCGAAAGCGGTCAAAAAAATTACCGGCGATCATAATAACCATGCCTAGTGAAGATTTTGGCCTGGATAAAATACCGGTAAACACGATCACAGAGTTTATTAAAAATGAATTTCTGGATTCAACAAAAATCTGGCAGAGAGGAATTCAGTTTCGGAAACTAACGAAATTCCAGAAACTCCAGCTTGATTATTTCATTGATACCTGGACAAATGGGTTCGTTAAAGACAGGAGGAGCCAAACAGACAGACGTATAACAAATCAATATGTTCATAACGAAACCCTGCATGTAAATCAGGATAGGAGAACCTGGAACGAAAGAAGAAGGTTCGCTCAAAGCAAATAGAAGCGAATGGCAGTATCTTTTCGGCAAAAGATGTAACAATTTGAATGAAGCGGGCCGACTTCGCTTTTTATGTATAACTATCTAACGAAAGAAAGAATGGTTAGCGGCGGCCATCTATTTTTCAAGCTTCTTTAATACTCTGCTTCCTTTCCCTTTATCAATATCATCCAAAGCAAAAGAAAGTGCCGCCTCAATAAAGGTGGATTTATTTTCTATTGTGACACCGGCAAGTTTTAATTCGTGAAACTTCCGTGTAAATCTGTCCAACAGATCAGTAGAAAGATAAAACCCCGCCTTTTTCTTTACTGGCCGGCTTCCGCCCTCTTTTTCTTCTACAGAAGAATTCTCAACTTCTTCTTTTTGCCGATTTTCTCCTGGGCCGATGGCTGAAAGTACTGGATCAAATTTATGATTTTCGTAAAATTCCGGTGCCTTATTTCCATTAGATGTCATCCGTATCTACCCTCCTGATCAATTTTCGATAACCATCAGCGCCAACAGCCTTGTTTCTGTATTCAAAAATTGTTTTTCCATGTGATGGCGCTTCTGACAATCGAACGTTATATGGGATCGGATCGCAAATCTGCTTTTTGAACATCCTTTTGAGCTGTTTCAAAATTTCAAAACTCTGCCTGGTCCGCTGATCAAACATTGTTGGAAGAATATACTTTAACTGAAGATCTGAGTTTAGCTTCTGCGCGGAAAGCAGATAACCAAAAAAAGTTTTCAGCCCCTCAAGAGATGGTCCCTGTAGCGCAACCGGGCATAAAACTTCATCGACAGCCATGAGAATATTGACGCTTAAGACATCCCAGCCCGGGGCACAATCAAATATCAGATAATCAAGGGTTCCCTTTTTGGGCGAAAGTACATTTCCCAATACGGTTTGCCGCACATCTCCAGGTTGTTCTCCAAGCCAATTTTTGAGTTCCACCAATCCGATTCCGCCTGCAAGCAGCCAAAGGTTTTTTCTGGACGGATAAATTACATCCCGTTTGGATACATATTCTCCATTTTTATCCCTTCCTGTTATAAACTCATAAAGCCCGTATTTTGGAGAAACTCCAAGAAATTTTGAAGTCTGCCCCTGCGTGTCACAGTCAACGAGTAAAACCCTGTGCCCAATCTGGGAAAGGCCATAAGCCAGATTAACAGCCGTAGTTGTTTTCCCGACACCGCCTTTTGCCATTGCAATTGCAATTTTTCTCATATTGAAACTCCGGTTCATATTTTACCAATTTCTTCTATTCGCGCTTTATAGCTTTCTTCCCGGGATTAATCAACCTCTTTCACAGACCATTCAACATAGATCTTAATTTGTTACAGGTATTTGTTCAAATTTGTTAAAAAATTTAAAATATGCTTGCCCATTCCCTCATAATGCTATATGAAACCCAGAGTGAAAACACAGTAGCAAAAAAGAGCCATTATACAGTGTAATTATTCGGAATTGCCTTAAAAGCCGAACTGCAAACAGAACCTATGTTTTTGTTCGTAAAACGAAAAACATTATAATTATTCTGATTCACTTTATTCGTATGGTTTTCGACACAGAATATAGAAATGAAAAAAGGCTATAAAGTACTCATAATTGATGACAGTGAAGAAATATTAAGGGCATATAAAAAGTTTTTTAGAAAAAAAAATTATATTGTCTCGACTGCATCAAACGGCCTTGACGGCCTCAAGATACTGGAGGCAGAGCCGTGTGATTACGATCTGGTAATTACCGATATCGTTATGCCCAACATAAGCGGTGTCGGAATTATTTCAATTGTGAAAAAAAAATTCCCGGATATCCTGATTATTGCAATCACAGGATGGGGAGAACACCCTGAAATGCTGGCATCAGAGGCAGAAGCGGATCTTGTGCTGGATAAACCTATTGACCTGTCAGAACTGGATAAATTAATTATTAATCTTTTGGAATCGAAAAAGAAATTATTATAAAATTGGGAAACCGCAGGAAGTAGTATAAAACACCTGCCATTACAACAACTTTTACAAGTACTAAATTAACATGCAAAAAGGCCCCCCGGTAATAGGTGTTAGTCGCGCAATCAACAAAATATGCGATCTGGTTGATCACGTCGCCGATACAGGACTCAATATTATAATTGCCGGTGAGACAGGCGTCGGAAAAGAAGTAATTGCTCAAAACCTCTACCAAAAATCCCCACGGTGCGGGAAACCCTTTGTAAAGGTCAATTGTGCAGCCCTGCCGGAAGGCCTTCTCGAAAGTGAGCTTTACGGTTACGAAAGAGGAGCCTTTACCGGAGCCGAACAAAAAAAACGCGGCAAATTTGAACTGGCTAACGGAGGTGTGCTTTTTCTGGATGAGATTGGCGATATGCCGATTCTTCTTCAGTCAAAGCTGCTTCATGTCCTTCAAAGCGGGGAATTTGCTCCGCTTGGCTCGGAAAAAGAATTTAAAACCGATACATGGTTAATCGCGGCAACGAACCATAATCTTGAAGATGAAATAAAAAACAAAACATTCAGGGAAGATTTGTATTACAGATTGAATATTATAAAAATAAGCATTCCACCTCTGCGAGAAAGACCCGAAGACATTCCGCATCTGCTCAATTATTATATCGGTGTTTACACTTCCAAATTTAACAACCGGAGCATTCTTCAGCCTTCCCAGGCCCTATTAAATAAATTAACGGAATATCACTGGCCCGGTAATGTAAGAGAACTTCAAAATGTCTTAAAAAGAGTTCTGGTTATAGGGGACTGGGATGAAATTATAGATGAGCTGGATTTCAGCGGCAGTACACATGAGATCTCAGAACAGGAACAGGTAAGAACAGATCAGTCTATTCCGGCTTCAAATCATTTTTTCTTTAAAAATGGAGAAAAACCGGATCTGAAATCTTTTTCTCTAAAGGAAATAAAGAAAAAAGCGCTTGATAAGGTTGAGAAGGAAGCGATTTCTTATGTTTTGGAAAAAACCGGCTGGAATAGAAGCAAGGCCTCAAAAATTCTTCAAATCAGTTATAAAACTCTGTTATACAAAATCAGCGATCTGGGTATAACTCCGCCGGCTGGATAGTAATTTTTAAAACTATGAATCCTGCAATTTGTATTTTGTTATCAGTCGTGACAGATAAGTACGCTGAATGCCAAGGACTTTTGCTGCCTTACTTCTGTTGCCATCCGTATTTTTAAGATTTAATTTAATAAATTCCTTTTTAAAACTGTTGAGCCCCTCGTTTAAAGTCAATCCGATCTGCATGCCCGGGTATTTAATTTTAGAGTCTGAAATTGGCAGGTCCTCCACCAGCACCTCTTTCCCATTACCCATTACAACTGCTCTTTCAAGTGCATTTCGAAGCTCTCTTACGTTACCCGGCCAATCATAATTTACCATCTTTTCCATAGCATCTTTCGAAATGCGCAACTGCGGAATTCCATTTTCATGCTTGAAATAATCAATAAAATGCTCGACAAGCAGGGGAATGTCTTCCTTTCTTTCCCTGAGGGGCGACATCTCTATTGATACCACATTCAAACGATAATAGAGGTCTTCACGGAATTTACCATCCTCAATTTCCTTGATAATTTCCCGGTTTGTCGCTGAGATGACTCTCACGTTTACATGAACCGGCGTATTTCCGCCAACACGATAAAAAACTCCTTCCTGTAAAACTCTGAGAAATTTTGCCTGCATGCCCGGACTCATCTCTCCAATCTCATCAAGAAAAATCGTACCGCTGTCCGCCAGCTCAAATTTGCCAATCTTTCTGCTCGACGCACCAGTATAGGCTCCTTTTTCATGCCCAAACAGCTCATCCTCAAGTAATGATTCCGGAAGAGCAGCGCAATTTAAGACAATCAGAGGTTTGTCTTTCCTGAGGCCTGCCCTGTGAATGAGCCTCGCAAGCAATTCTTTACCAGTGCCGCTTTCACCAAGAATCAATGTACTGGCGACTGAATTTGCAACTTTTTTAGCTTCTGTTATTACCTTTCGAACGGCAGCACTTTTTCCTACAATCTGATATTTGATGCCAAGTTCTTCCTTTAAATCCTGATTTTCTATATTGACCTGAACAATCTTGCGTGCGTTACCGATTGCATGAGCTGCCAGCTCGCCAAACTCAGTTAAAATTTTTAAATCATCTTCCCGGAAAGGATTACCGTCTAACTTGTCGATAATTTCAACAACACCTATAATTTCATCACCGACTTTCATAGGCGCACAGGCAATGGAATGCGTCTGATAGCCTATGGATTCACTGATGTCACTTCTCCACCTAGAATCTTTGCTGACATCGTTTATCAGAAGCGGTTCACCGGTCTGAGCCACCTTACCGGCAATCCCTTCCCCAAGTTTAACTTTAAATTTTTTGACCTCATCTTTTTTATCTCCCGTAGTGACTTTGAAATAAAGGTGATCGGTTTCCTCATCAAGTAAAAGAAGAGAGCCGGCCTTTGCCTGCATTATGTTTGTTGCTTTCTCAACTGTAAATTCAAGAA
>JAQYVL010000174.1 GCA_030145525.1 Desulfobacterales bacterium | reverse complement strand
ACGTCAACAAAAATACCGGTGATCCGTATCTCATTTTCAAGAACCTTCTTTTTCCATTGGGGAGGCAGAAATTGCGTGACCTGATACATGAGAAGCACATGATCGCTCAAACGATCGCAAATCAATAAAAATTCTCGGATTATCTCAGCAAGTGCTCTGCGTCCCGGAGTTTCCCTTGAAAGAATTTTCCCGACACTTTCTTCCACTTCAGCGTGAATCGAATCGCAAACCAGATAAAGTACATCTTCTTTTGATGCAACATATTCATAAAGCGAACCGATTGAAAAGCCTGTGGCGCCGGCGATCTGTCTGGTTGTAGTTTTGTGAAATCCATTTTTAATAAATAGCCGAACAGATGCATTAACAATCTGCTGTCTTCTCTCCTTCACAAGATCAGGATCTTTGATCTGTGTCGGTACATCTTTTGTCCTTCCTTCCGAAGGCACTTCATCCTTTGCTTTTGTTTCGCCTTTTCCCAAAGGGCACCACCTTTCAACTCATATGAACGAGCGCTCGGTCAAA
This sequence comes from Desulfobacterales bacterium, assembly GCA_030145525.1. Taxonomy (GTDB): domain Bacteria; phylum Desulfobacterota; class Desulfobacteria; order Desulfobacterales; family SURF-7; genus JAQYVL01. The sequence continues at coordinate 6,334 of JAQYVL010000174.1, read as the reverse complement.
ATATTTTTATTATCACCTATTCTGAATTTTTGTCAAGATTTTTTGGATCGAATTTAACGGGAGCAGGACACTAAAAAAGAAATTATATTTTGCTTTTCATTGTTTTATGATAACAGAGAAACTGGATTCAGCCACAGGGCTCGAAATTCCGCGCATATAAGCGGAATTTACCCCTCTGCAGATCAAGCGGGTTAAAAAATACATCAATTATTTACATGTCTGATGTATCAGAAGAAATAACCAAAATATAGCAAAAAGGGGATATGCAAATGAGAGAAGCTGTAATTGTAAGTGCTGTTAGAACCCCGCTCGGCGGTTTTAACGGAGCAATAGGGAAAACCGGCGCCACAAGACTTGGAGCTATTGTAATCGAAGCCGCAGTCGAAAAAGCCGGGATACAAAAAGATCTGGTTAATGAAGTCATAATGGGACAGGTGCTTCCGTGCGGTTACGGACAAAACCCTGCAAAGCAGGCAGCCGTAAAGGCCGGCATGCCATGGGAGACAGAGTGTATTACGATAAATAAAGTCTGCGGCTCAGCATTAAAAGCCGTTATGCTTGCCGCTCAGGCTATTCAAACCGGCGATGCGGATGTAATTGTTGCCGGTGGTATGGAAAATATGAGTATGGCACCATATTACCTCGAAAAAGCGCGTTTTGGATACAGGATGGGACCTGGCGCGATACAGGATCACATGGTCCATGACGGCCTCTGGGATATTGTCAATGATTTTCATATGGGAATTTCAAATGAACTCTGCTCTGAAAAATACAATGTAAGTCGTGAGGATCAGGATCAATACGCTGCCGAATCTTACATACGTGCGATGAATGCGATCCGTTCAGGCAGATTCAAAAATGAAATCATACCGGTTGAAATCCCCACACGAAAAGGTGAACCAATTCTTTTTTCTCAGGATGAATGCCCCAAGGAGACGAGTTATGAAACACTTTCCAGTATGAAGGGTGCATTTAAAAAAGATGGCGTCGGAACTGCCGGCAATGCTTCGATTCTCAGTGATGGTGCTTCGGCGGTTGTTGTAATGTCAAAAGAAAAAGCGGAAAGCCTGGGATGTGCTCCTCTTGTTTCTATTGGGGCTCAGGCATCATATGGAATTGATATGAAATATGTTCTCGTGGCGCCCATATGGGCAATTCCCAAATGTTTAAAAAAGGAGGGGATAACCAAAAAGGACGTGGATCTTTATGAGATCAATGAAGCGTTCAGCGGCTCTACAGTTGCTGTTTTAAAGGAGCTATCCATTGATTCTGGAAAAGTGAATGTCAACGGTGGAAGCGTGGCTCTCGGGCATCCAATAGGCGCGAGCGGATGCCGCGTCCTTGTTACACTTATTCATGAAATGATCAGAGAAAACTATAAAACAGGGCTCGCTTCATTGTGCCTCGGAGGCGGGGAAGCCGTTGCAATGATAGTAAAAAGATGAATGATTTCTGAACGAAAACTGACAATTCGGGGTGGATAACAAAAAAGAAAGAAGGAGATTATGATGGAAATTAAAACATTTGCTGTCATTGGATCAGGCCAGATGGGAAATGGCATCGCTCAGGTTGCAGCTTCGAGCGGACTCAATGTAATTATGACCGACATCAATGCTGATTTGGTTGGGAAAGGGTTTGCAAACATTGAAAAAAATTTACAGCGCGGCATAGATAAGGGAAAGATAACAGAAGAGGAAAAAAATGCCGTGTTGGGGCGAATTCAAAAAAGTACGGATATCACTGATTGCGCTGAAGCAGATTTTGTGGTTGAGGCAGCTACCGAGAATGAAGAACTGAAGTTTGGTATTTTTAAAGAGCTTGATCGTACATGCAAAAAAGATTGTATTCTCTCTACAAATACATCTTCGATTCCTATCGGCAGAATTGCGGCTCAGACTGGGCGACCTGAAAAGATTATCGGAATGCATTTTATGAATCCGGTGCCTGTTATGAAGCTGATTGAAATTATCAGGGGGATTGCGACATCAGAAGAAACCTTCCAAATAACATGGAATTTAAGTGAAAAATTCGGAAAGACTCCGGCAGAGGCCAGCGACTATCCGGGGTTCATAGCAAATAGAATTCTCATGCCCATGATCAATGAATCAATCTACTGTCTTTACCATGGAGTCGGCCGCAGGGAGGACATTGATACCGTCATGAAGCTCGGCATGAACCATCCAATGGGTCCGCTCGCACTGGCAGATCTGATCGGTCTTGACACATGCCTTGCGATTATGGAGACCCTTTATAATGGATTCAAGGATTCCAAATACCGCCCATGCCCTCTTCTTCGTAAATATGTAGAGGCCGGCTGGCTCGGCAGGAAAACGGGAAAAGGTTTTTATGAATATTGATCAAAATAACCATTTCAAAATGAATACCGAGTAGAAAAACGCTTGTAAAAGGAAGCACAATATCACCGGTACGTTCTTACAATAAAAAGAACGGGGACGGTTAAGACACAGGGTAAAACCATTAACTGTCCCCGATCAAAATTTCTCTGCTGATACTCTGAGGATCTTTTCTTTTAAACTCAGAGCCGGATTGACGCAGGATTACGGGGTGATCCAGATTTGCCTCAGATCCCTTTAAATAATCTATCAGAATTCGATCGGCAGCTTCATAATCGGTAACACCGATCTGGTCAAAGTCACTCCCCGTAATTCCAAGCCCGTCAGTAGGCACCGCATCTATACAGCATTTCAAAGCGTCAGATTTTAATTTCTCTTTCTCGCTTCTGTATTTATCCATAAGATACCCTGCAAGCCCATAGACTTCAGTTTTCCACAGGTACTGAATTAGTCCATAGTTGCCGACATCCCCATGAAGTGTCCAGAATCCGAGAAGCAGTTCAGTGTAATTATCAGTGGATAAAACCATTCCCTTTTCAAAATGAGCAATGTCAAAAAGGCAAATCATCCTGACCCTTGCCTTAATGTTTCCACGCCGGATCTTTTCACCATCTGAATCAATACTTTTTCGCTCGCTTCCGGCTATAATCTCCTTATAGAGATTTCGATAGGCTTCTGTCAGATCTTTTTGCTTAAAATCATCACAGAAATTGTCACCGATTTTTTTTGCTCTTGATATTTCACTATCCGTATTGCTCTCAATCGGAATGCTTCGTCCTATCAGTTTTACATCCGGCAGCTTTTTTAAAACCTCTGATGCAAGCGCACAGGTCAGAGCGCTGTCAAGCCCGCCCGAAAGGCCGATAATTAAGGATTTAAGATTTGGATTTGCCTGGAGATATCCCCTGGCGCATTTTACGATATTTAAAAAAATTCTCTCGTAATCCGTCCTGATGGATAACATTAGATCTATCATGTTTTTCCCCTGGCTTCAGCTTTGGAGTGCATATAAAATAAACAAGCCCTCCCTGTTGCAGAAGATATTTTCTTAACGATAATACAAAAAAAAAAGGGGCGGTAGAACCTTCATCCGCCCCTCTTTTTTAAATTGTAAAACCAGAATAAAAAAACAATCGCTTATTCGGAATCATTTTTTTACATAAATACCCTTTGCGCCGCTCTTAATATCTCCCCGTTTTTTTGCCTTGTAAACAAGATTGGATATTTTTTTGGCGTCATAACCGGTCTTTTTAATCAACGTTGCTACATCAACGCCCTTTTTACTTCGTTTAATGATTCCGACAACCGTCTCTATCGCAGTAGCTGGTGCTTTTTTAACGGCCTTCTTTTTGGCAACTTTCTTTTTTACTATTTTCTTTTTAGCAACCTTCTTCCTGACAACTTTCTTTTTTGCTGTTTTCTTTGTTTTTAAAGCCTTCTCAACCTCTTTTACCAGTTTTTCAGCTTTGGCGCCGAGTGCCTTCAATTCCTTGGAAACAGCCTGTAAACCTTTTTTAAGATTTTTCATAGTTACCGATTCCTCCTTTTTGATTCTTAGTAATCAACTCTATCTTTCAGCTCTTTTCCGCATTTAAAAAACGGCAATTTTTTTGGTGCTACTTTTACATTTTTACCAGTTTTAGGGTTTCTACCTGTATACGCCTTATAGTCCTTAACATAAAAAGAGCACAATCCTCGAATTTCAACTCTGTCCCCAGACGCAAGTGATTCAGCCATTTTATCAAAAAAAATTTTTACAATTGTTCCTGCCTCTGACTTGGAAATTCCGGTTTCATCTTTGAGTTTGCTTATCAGCTCCATCTTGTTCATATGCTTGTCTCCCTTTTCAGGTAATTATATTTTACTCTTTATTTTGGAGTATCCGTTGACCTGTAATGTGGTGCAGCTCATACTTTTAGTATTATTGATAATAATATGTGCATGTTGTATTTTTGTCAAGCGATTATCGAATAATATTGAGATATTAAATATTTTTTTTATTCGCGCCAAAAAAAAATCAGCCGGCATTCTTCATAAAGCCTTGCCAATCAAGCTTTTAAAAAAATCCCTTCATCACTCTTCTCATCTGAAAGAATAGAGCTTATTTTACATAAAAACAGTAGAAGTGAGTAAAAATTCTATCTAAATACGCTTTAAACGATAAAATTGTTTTTTTACTTTTCGCACAAATTTCAGGAAGAACTGAGGAACTTTATCTTCTCTTTGCATGAAAGTTGTTCAAGACAAAACAAATCTTCCTATGTCCCGGTGAATTCGGGCTTTCTTTTCTGACTAAATGCGGTCACAGCCTCAAAAAGATCATTTGAAGGAAGAATATTCGCACTCATTGAAGCGACATATTTAAGTCCGTCGTCGACAGATTTACCGATACCATAATTAAGCACATCTTTTGATGCCATCACCGCAAGAGGAGAGCACTCTGCGATCTCAACGGCCATTTTTTCAGCCCCCTTCATGAGTTCTTCCCTATCTTTAAAAACATGATTTACAAGCAGGATTTCCCTGGCTCGCTTTGAGTCAATATCTTTTGCAGTATATGCCAGTTCCCTTGCAGCTCCTTGGCCGACGATATGAGGTATCCGCTGCAAAACACCTACATCTGCAACAAAACTGACCTTGGCCTCCCTGAGAGAAAAAATCGCATCTTCACTGCATAATCTGATATCACAGGCAGTAATCATATCAAGACCGGCTCCTATACATTTCCCGTGCACAGCAGCTATTATCGGCTTTCTGCATTTTTCAAGGCACGAAAGCCCCTCCTGAAATTGAAAGAATTTTTTTATCAGCTTTAATTTTAATCCTCCCATCTGTTCCTTAACCATCAGTTCCGGAAGTTCGGGCATCATCCCGACGAGATCAATTCCTGCCGTGAATATTTTCCCCTTTGATGCAATAACAGCCACTCTAATCTCATCATCCTCATCAATGTCCCTGCAGATAGGAATAAGCTCTTCCCATGCGGGCTGATTCATGGCATTTAACTTTTCAGGCCTGTTGAGATATATCCATGCAATCGGCGGTTTTTTTTCAACCAGATAAAAATCATATTCTCGAGTAGACATCTATTTTCTCCCATTTCTATTTTCTCATAATCGATAAACCGGCAGAAAGGTAATTGCTTTTTTAAAATCAACATTCACTTCAGTTAATTGCCGGTTTTCTTTTTATGCCATACGTGGCGGCGCAACCTTGTCCTGAGGCTCCTTTCAACAAAAAGACAATGGGGAACCCCCTTTAAAAAACATATCGGCTATTTTTGAACCGACTCAGCGGCTGTGGCGGTTTTTTCTTTTTGATGCTCCGTATAAATAACATGAGCGGTTTTTGCCGCCAGTGCAATCAGATAAATTGTGATAATGATAACAACGATAATATGAAATTTTTCTTTTATTTTTTCAATCATTGTTTATTCCCGTTTTTTTTGTTCGATTTTTTACAAGACAATCCTGATTGCTTTCCATAAAACCTTTTCATCATAGATTGTATATTTCTTGCCAGATTCTAACAATTATTGATAACGGTTGCAAGTCAATCATCTTTGAGATGTTTTTTCAAGAGATCCTGATAAAAAAAAGGGGCTGTTTCATCATAATTTATACGATGAAACAGCCCTCTCTAATATGCATGATATCATGCTGACCTGTTGCTAGAAGCTGTATGTAACTTTTGCCGCACCCAGAAACCAGTCTTCTTCATACTGAATCGAGCCATCTGTGGGAGGGGGATTGTCTGCTCCGAGTATTACTGCCGTACCATTCATCATATGACCCTCAAGTTTAAACACCCAGTTTTCATTGATATCAAACCGTGTGGTAAGGCAGGCATCTTTCAGCCATGCCCGATGCTCCGGTTCACTAGGAAATTTATCCGGGCTCACACGCTTTTTCCCGTCACGGTCATCATCGTTTCGGTAATACTCTGAATAGTATGCCCCAAGCTCAAACCAGTAGGTAAAA
>JAQYVL010000173.1 GCA_030145525.1 Desulfobacterales bacterium | reverse complement strand
TGAATGTCCTGTCAGCGGGAAAAGGGCCATCCGTGTCTCCGGTGAAAATGAGTCAAGGAGTAAAAATCATGCCCTTCTTTTACGGTGATCAATAGCCTCTTCGTTCGTTGATTTAGGCATTTGGAGCGTTCTCTCAGAGGCCAATTGATCGCCGAAAAAACGCATGAATAGGAAAATTATTATGACAAACCATTAGAAATTTTGATCCTTTGATCGAAGAATAATACAGGTAGCAGAACAAAGAATAAAATAAAGGCCGATGATTATCCAGAACGAAGAACCCGCAGATCCAAACTGGTTTTCTTCATATTTAAAAAAATTAAATAAAAACCAGTTTGCGGTCTCTCCGAAAAGAAAAAATAGAGTGGCAATGACCGCCGGGAAAATGAGATGCTTTTGATAAAGAATTTTACTCCAGAAAATAAGCCATAAAAAACCGGTAAAATGGACCGGAACGCTCCATTTATATGCGGATATATTATCAAAAACCCACAAGGTAAAAGGGAATTCAGGATTGCCGAACGTGGCTTCAGCAAGAATTACTGAAATGCTGTAAAAAATGGCTGCCGGGATAATTCGGGAATTTTTCATTGTTTCAATTTAAAAAAAGAACCCTTTCTGATTGCTGAACCTAAATTGAGGCTGAAATATGCCTACCATGTGCAATAATGATTTTCAATATCATTATTATTGGGCTATAAACAATGTATCCAAAGAAGATGCAACGCCATAACCTTTTAAGATCAATATGGCAAAATGAATTTATAATGGCTATTGCGAGCTGAGGCAGACAATTAGATTGATATCATCATTTCATTTATCATGGAGGACCCGCAAAAATGCGTTTCAGACCGTGTATCGATATCCATCAGGGAGTTGTAAAACAGATTGTCGGCTCGACCTTAACAGACAGCGAAAGGCTTCCGGAAACAAACTTTCAGGCCGAGAAGCCTTCGGACTGGTTTTCCAATCTTTACCGGAAGGATAATCTTACCGGCGGACACGTTATTAAACTGGGCCCGGGCAATGAACAAGCCGCAATCAAGGCACTTGGCGCCTGGCCAGGGGGAATGCAGATCGGCGGAGGCATAACGATTGACAATGCAAAATATTGGCTTGACGCAGGCGCTTCCGCCGTGATTGTAACCTCATGGGTTTTTCATGACGGGACGGTAGACATGGATCGATTGCGGCAGCTGACGGATTCCATCGGAAAAAACAGGCTTGTCCTTGACCTGAGCTGCAGAAAAAGAGACGATTCCTACATGGTTGTAACCAATCGCTGGCAAACATACACAAATGAAAATGTCTCAGCCGAACTGCTTGATCGTCTATCGAATTACTGTGATGAGTTTCTGATTCACGGGGTGGATGTTGAGGGTAAATGTCATGGCATAGAAACCCCTCTGGTTGAACTTTTAGGGAAATGGTCTGAAATCCCGATTACCTATGCGGGCGGCATCCATTCTACAAAAGATATTGAACTGATAGGCAAACTGGGCACGGGGCGAATCGACTTTACCGTGGGAAGCGCTCTGGATCTTTTTGGCGGAACCGGGCTGAAATATAGAGAGTTGGCAGAAACATACGGTGGTTGATGGCTTCGTAAAAAGTCCAATTTCTGTGTTGAGCTTCATCATTCGTCGCTGCGGAGTAGGCTAACTACACCTCACTCCTCATGATTCGCTCGCCTTGAACTTGAACTTTTTTCTTTGCCATCGTATTTTTGTTCTTTTACGAGAGCGTCAAGACTGAGAAACAATAAATTCATTCCAAAGAGCAGGAGAATAATAATGTCCGTAACTGTTAAGAAAAAAGGGCGGATCCGTACCATAATGATTAACCGAACGGAGGTAAAAAATGCAGTTGACGGCCCTACTGCATCAGCCCTGGCCAAGGCTTTCCGGGAATTTGATGATGATGATGAATCTTATGTTGCGGTTTTGTGCGGCACAGGAGATACGTTCTGCGCCGGAGCAGATCTGAAGGCGGTTTCAGAACCGGAAAAAGGTCTCTTTAATATCCTGAATCCAGATGGTGACGGTCCCATGGGACCCAGCAGAATGATGCTTTCCAAACCTGTTATCGCGGCTATATCCGGCTATGCGGTTGCAGGCGGCCTGGAACTGGCTCTCTGGTGTGACATGCGGGTCATGGAAGAGACAGCTGTACTTGGTGTTTTTTGCCGCCGTTTCGGCGTACCCCTTATCGATGGCGGAACAATCAGACTGCCCCGCCTTATAGGAATGAGCCGCGCCATGGACCTTATTCTTACCGGCCGCCCGGTTGAAGCGGATGAAGCGCTTTCCATCGGCCTTGCAAATCGAGTTGTGGGGCATGGTGAAGGGATAGCGGCAGCAGAGGAGCTGGCGGAAACGATCGCAAGGTTTCCCCAGAAATGCATGAAAAGCGACCGTCTGAGTGCTTATGAGCAATGGCACCTTTCCCTCGAAGATGCTATTTTAAATGAATTTAATCGGGGGATGGATGTGGTTAACAGCGGAGAAACTGTAAAAGGTGCAAAAAAATTTGCAAATGGCATCGGCAAACATGGAAAATTTGAAGTGTGACAATCGCTCCATTTAGGTTTAACCGTCCTGAAAAAATTATTTTTATTTCTTGACATTTTTTTTCTGCCGATATAAATTGTCGACAATCGACAAAATTTGGGCTGTTATCAGGCTATGTACTGTATCAACAGGGGAAATCCGTAAATAAAATACGGAAACACTACTTTTTATGGAGGGCGTTCTAATGAATATTCAAAATAATAAGTTTGATGCAATCGTTGTGGGCTCCGGTCCGGGCGGAGCAACCGTTGCAAAGGAGCTGTCGGAAAAGAATAAAAAAGTCCTTATCCTGGAATGGGGTGACAACTGGCGCGTGAGGGGGACAAACTGGCAAACTGCGATTGCAGCAGGCATTCCCGGCAGAAGCTTACTGGTAACAAACGGGATGCTCTCCATGGTCAGAGGCATTTTAACCGGCGGAAGCTCGATATTTTATTATGCAACAGCCTTTGACCCTCCTGTTGAGATGCTGAAATCTTACGGCCTGGATATTACAAAGGAAGTTGAAGAGATAAAAGCGGAACTCCCTGTCGAACCGCTGCGGGATGACCTGATCGGCCCCATGGCCAAAAGAATCATGCAAAGTGCGAGAGATCTTGGCTATGACTGGAACAAACTTCCCAAGTTTGTATACCAGGACAAATGCAAGGCAGGCTGCTGGCGCTGCGATTATGGCTGCCCCTATGGCGCAAAATGGAACGCAAGGATGTATGTTGAAAAGGCAGTGGAGAACGGCTCAAAACTGATTAACCGGGCCAAGGTAAATAAAGTTATCGTTGAAAACAAAAAAGCTGTGGGTGTTGAGTATAAAAAATGGGGGTCGACATACCAGGCTTTTGCGCCAAAAGTGATACTATCGGCAGGCGGTATCGGTTCACCCGTAATTCTGCGGAAAAGCGGCATTTACGGGGCAGGATATGACTACTTCTATGATCCTTTGATATCTGTCATGGGAACCGTCAATGATATAAAAGGCGGCAAGGAATTTCCCATGGCAACCGGAATGCATATGGAAGAGGAAGGTTATCTCATGACCGACATGACCGTTCCAAGAAGTCTCTATATGCTATTTGCCGCAGAGGTTTTCAGGTTTCACAAATTATTTTCACATGGGCGAACCCTTCAGATAATGATTAAGGCAAAGGACAGTCTTGGAGGAAGGGTCACCTATAAGGAAGGTGTGAGAAAAAGTCTTGCGGAAAATGACCGGAAAAAGCTGATGAAAGGATATGAAAGGGCGAAACAGATTCTAAAAAATGCAGGTGCAAAAGATATCTTCAAAAGCTGGTATGTGGCCGCCCATCCGGGAGGTACTGTAAAGGTTGGAGACATACTCGATTCCGATCTCAAAACAGAGTACGAGAATCTTTATGTTTGCGACTGCTCGGTTATTCCGGAAGCATGGGGTCTGCCGCCTTCATTTACACTTGTCGCTCTTGGAAAAAGGCTGGCAAAGCATTTAGCCGGCTAAAAAAAATTAAAGAGGCGTCACCCATAAACGGCTTCTTAAACAGGAGGATTATTCCTGATGAGTATTGAAACAAGATCCGGAAGAGCCGGGCACGGTATTTATAAAAAAAGATCAACGGGAAATAGCGGTAACGAACCCCTCTTATTACTTATATCTGAAATTATTAAAACAAGAGAAGTCCGCACAACCATTTCTTCAGCAGTAATAGAAATCCTCAATAGCTGGGCGGGGAATAATATTGCGAAGAAAACAGTTTCAGGAGCAATTGGAAAAAATATTCAAAAAGGTCTGTCAAGGCCTGAAGATATTCTGGCTGAAGATGAACTTTCAAAACTTTTCCACAATCCCGGTCAAATTGCAAATCTGGTTGATCATCTGCCGAAAATTCTGGATACAATTTTTAATATGGCAAATATCGCCGGGGAAAGCCTTGAAAAATTACCCGCGGCAGATAGAAAAAAAATCCTCGCGAACATTTTATCGGCGGCTGCCGATGGAAGATCCGGAAAAGTACTGACAACCTGGGCAAGAATGGTGGCAACTGTGCACTCGGATGATCCCCATTTTTTCGTTACTGCGGTCAAACCGGGAGTTACAAAATGGATAGAGCAAACAGACTTCGGAGAATTAAAAGATCTTCTGAATGGTATCGCAGAGAGCGCAGGCGCAGCGACAAAAATGATTAACGATGTGATTTGGGAATACCCTGCAAAGGTCGTTCTTCTTATATCTTTTCTGCCAACTATTTTTAATATTCTTATCGGGATTGTCAATGAAAGTGTTGGAAAATTTAATAACCTTGCTCCTGATCTTGTGGCAGATGTAATCCTTTCATGCTTCCGGGAGATCGATGCGGAGAATCTCGGCCGGACAGTAAATGAACTCACCGAACTTATACGAAAAATAGATACGGGAAGTTCTCTCATAGGCGATGCCGGTGTATCCGGTTTTAACAAGGAAATATCTGAGTTTCTGAAAAAAATGATATCTTCTGTCGATGTGGAAAAGCTAATCAGAGCCAGGGAAGGAATTGCAGCCGGGAAAGAAACGGTATCTGCTGCTCTTTTTGATTCACTTAAAGAGGATCCTGAAATTATTCTTGAAGCCATTCGCAAATCCCAGGTTCTGTATAACCCTGCAATAAAGTCTTTATGGATGAAAGCGAATTTGGTCGGTGAACTGCCTGAAGAAGATGTTGCAGAGGCATTTTCCCAAACCATTTCAAGGATGGATTATACTGAAGTTGCAGAGATTATTAACCTGGGCACGCTTCTGATGAACCGCGTGCGAAATCTCAAACCTGCGTTATTCCCTTCTGTTGTTTCCCAGATTGCTGACAGTCTCGATCTGGATGAATGTGAAGAGGCGGTAAGTGGTTTCCTGAATGATGCCGGCGAAATTTTAAAGCCGATAGGGCAGGCTGTTATTCCCCAATTAATAACGACCGTATGCAACTGGCTGATGCCGGATGAAAGCCATTATGAAGCTTCGATAGAAGAAGCAAGGGATTCGATTTGTTCACTGCTGCATTCAAAGGAGGTTCAGCAATGATGAAGACATTCAGAGAAGCGGCTACCGGTATAACAAACAGATATATATCGGACTGGGTTGAGAGTGGAAAAAAAGTAGTGGGATATACATGCTCTTTTATGCCGCCTGAAATTTTTCATGCAGCAGATATACTGCCGTACCGGATTCGAGGAATTGAAACAGAAAGCATGGAAATCGGTGACGCCTATTACGGACCGTTTGTCTGTACTTTTCCGAAATGCCTGCTTCAGCTTGCAGGAGAGGGAAAATTCAATTTTCTCAGCGGCGCGGTTGTTTCAACCGGATGTGATGCCATGCGCAGACTCGATGAATGCTGGCGAAAGGCGGGTGAAGATTTCAAAGGCACCCTGCCTGAGTTTTTTCATTATTTTGATGTACCCCATAAAACCGATCCCCATGCTCTTAAATGGTTTGAAGATGAAATCACCGGGCTTATTTCAAGTGCGGAATCTCATTTCAACGTTACCATTACTGAACAAAAACTTAAAAAGGCGATCAAGACATACAACCAGGGAAGAAAGCTTCTCTGGAAACTTGAAGGACTAAGAGCATCAAAAAATCTTGTAATCTCAGGAGAAGATGCCTTTTCGGTGGCTGTTGCAGGAACTGTAATGCCCCGGGAGAGTTTTAATGAAGAGCTGGAAAAGCTGCTGAAAACATTGTCAAACAAAAACAAAAACCCAGTTAACAGCAAAAGACGCATCATGGTTGCAGGAAGTATAAATGACGACATTGAACTTGTTAAACTGATAGAAGATGCGGGATCAACAGTAGTTTCAGACAGCATCTGTTTTGGAATACGAAGTGAAACCGACCAGGTAAACACAAAAGAAAACCCGGTAACTGCCATGGCAAAAAGATATCTGTCTAATTCTATTTGTCCGAGAATGTTTGGTGCATATAAGCAGCGGTTTGATTTTTTAAAAGAAAAAGCGGAAAGAGCAGGAGTGGAAGGAATTATTTTACAGAATATTCGTTTTTGCGACCTGCATGGCTCCGAAAACGGTCTCTTTGAAAAAGACTTTGAAAAAATGGGGGTACCGTGTCTGAGGCTGGAGAGGGAATACGGCCCGTTAACGGAAACCGGCAGGATGAAAATGCGTATCGAGGCATTTTTTGAAAGACTATCATAAATCGGGAGAAAACTCATGCGACCTGAAGTTTATGAATATAATTTTGACTGGATGCTATGGCGATCACTTGAAGCAGCGGCAAAGACAGGCGATGGCTCTGTAAAAGAGTTTAAACATATGCTGCCATATATCCCATACTTTCGTGGAATAATTGAACCTTTTATTAATCTTGGTGAAACCGGCAAAACATTCCTGAAACTTATCTGCCGGTATATGGAAAATATCGTCACCGCCCATGAGAAAGGGAAAAAGCTTGCGATGACGACCTTTTGTTTTTCACCTTCCATACTTTATGCAATGGATATTGTACCGATTACCCTGGAAATCCTTACTGTTCTGGGATCCGTTATGTGGAAGCGCGGCACAACCGATTATATGGATTACTGCGTTGAACTCGGTTTTACCGAAACTTCATGCTCATCTCAGCGGGGAACACTGGGAGCTTATCTATCAAAACTTGGAGAAAATATCGATTTTACTGTATTTAACACTGCCGGAATATGCGACACCAATGCGAACGCCTTTGCTTTTGCCAAAACCTATCTGGATATCCCGTTCTATTCCCTGAACTATCCTGCAGGGCTTACCGATAAAAAAAGCCACCGGTATCACCGTGATGATTTCAAAGAACTGATAAAGTTTCTTGAACACCAGACGGGAAAAAAACTGGATGAAGACAGGCTCAGAGAAATTCTGAATGAAACTGCAAAACAGGAAGCGATTGTGGGCGAGATGGAAGAATACCAGCGTATCGTACCCAGCCCGCTTCCTGTCACATACAACTTTCTAATTTATGGAGGACGATTTTTCTTTGCCGGAATGCCTGAATATACTGAGCTGTTGCAGGATATGGTAAAGGTGGTCAAAGAAAATACAAAAAACGGACG
>JAQYVL010000172.1 GCA_030145525.1 Desulfobacterales bacterium | reverse complement strand
ATATCAGCAGGAATGATATCCCGAGAATACCAGTTATGTCAGCGATCTGTGTTAACGGGAGGAGAGAGTACTGGCTCGCGCCGATATAGTTGGGGAAGATAAAGGGATACACATTTTCAATAGCGGTCCAGATAAATGGAGCTGTCCACCATACAGACCATCCCTTGGTAAGTCGCAGCCGACATGCAGCCCATGTAAAGATCGCGAAGCTCAGGCCGTTGAAAATCGAAAACAGAAACAGCCCTAAAAGGCTGAACAAAAGGTTCAGGCCGGCGAAGGTGGTCAGCATATAAACAAACCAGTAAAATCCTCCTGCATGCCCTATTGTTCCGGCCGTCCATCCCAGCAGAAAGGCTCGTCCGGGAGATTCGTTCCTGATGGCCCATAGAAGAGGAACCAGAAAAAACCATTCCAAGTAGAACTGGTTATGGCCTATATAACCCAGAAACGCCAGAACACCTGCAAGTAAAGAAAATAGCCAGGGAAGAAGTTTTTTCAAAGGTGAGTCCTCTATTCGTTGTTGCTGACTGATGTCGTAATTGTGAGGGCTGTGTAAAATTTTTTAATCAAATCTTTTATAACTGATTTTTTTGGATCAAAATACATTCACTATCATATGTCAAGAATCAATGCATGTTTCAAGAATCAATGTATGCTCGATTATAAGAAGATTGATGAACCGGAAAAATATATTTGGATACTTGCATTGTTTTACGGTAAAGAATATGAAATGACTTGTTCAGTTTGAAAAATTATGGAGATTTTGATTATGATGAAAAAATAGAAAACATACTAATGATGATTTTCATACTCCAAACTGCCTCATTGGTCGTTAAACATCAAAATAAGTAAAAGGAGGACGAGATGACAGACAAAAAAGCGGATCTGGCCGGACCCGGAATCGGTAATTACAATGAATTGGAAAAGGATTTGCCTGATGACTATGAAGTCCTTCTTTCTCCCATGGAAAGAATGAAAGCTGTCTTTGCGGTGAAGAACTATATCGAAGAGAATCTTTGCAGTGAACTCAATCTGCAGATGGTTCAGGTCCCCCTGATTGTTGACAGAGACAGCGGTATGAATGATTACCTTGATCGCGACGGCTCCCGGACACCGGTGGAGTTTCCCTGCGGTCTTGGTCTTGATAATCCGATCCAGGCCCAGGTAGTGCAGGCTGCTACAAAGTGGAAACGAATGGCCCTGAAACAATTTGGCTGCAAGATTGGAGAGGGAGTCTGCAAAGATATGATGGCTGTGCGCAAGGATTACTTTCTGGACCATGATCACAGCGCATACGTTGACCAGTGGGACTGGGAGCTGGCGATTACCGAAAAGGACCGCAATATTGATTTCCTTAAGGATATTGTTCAAAAGATCTGGAAGGTGATCCATGGCGCAGGGAAAATGGCGCAGGAAAAGTTTCCAGCCCTGAAGACAGATAAATACCCTGACATCCCCGAAGAACTATTATTTCTTCATGCCGAAGAAATTCTCGATATGTATCCGGATTTGCCTAGAAAAGAACGTGAAACCAGGGTCATTCAGGAAAAAGCCCCGGCAATTTTTATCATCGGCATCGGCCAGATACTGAAGGACGGGTATCCCCACGAAATGCGCGCTGCTGACTATGATGACTGGGTTACCAAAACCATTGTTAAAAATGGCGAGCAGTATTACGGCTTAAACGGTGATATCCTTGTATGGAACCCTGTGACAAAGCGGCGTCACGAACTGACCTCTATGGGAATAAGGGTTACAAAGGAAACCATGAAGATACAGCTTAAAATGTCCGGGCAGGAAGATTTTCTCAAACTGCCTTACCATAAGGCGATTCTCAATGATGAGATACCGCTGAGCATCGGAGGCGGAATCGGACAGGCACGCACTTTTATGTATCTGTTGCGAACGGCTCATATAGGAGAGGTTACCATCTCCGTGTGGCCAAAGGTTCTAAAGGATATCTGCAAAAAGAAAAATATACATGTCCTGGAATAAAAAAATAAAACAAGGTGCCGGATGAATAAACGAATAAAGATCAATAAGCTTATCGGCTTTGATACAGCAGTTGATGAAGTTGTTATCAAGGGCTGGGTCAGGACCCGGCGTGATTCAAAGGGGTTCTCTTTTATTGAGGTTAATGATGGGTCCTGTCTGAAAAACATTCAGGTTATTGCTGACGACTCCATGGAAAATTATGGTGATATCAGCCAGCTTACCACAGGGTCCGCGGTGTCGGTTTCCGGCAGTCTGGTAGAATCCCCGGGAGGAGGCCAGAAATGGGAGGTTCATGCAAAAAACATCGAAATTATCAGTGTTGCCCCTGAGAACTATCCTCTTCAGAAGAAACGTCACAGCGATGAATTTTTGAGGAGCAATGCCCATCTGCGGCCAAGGACAAACAAATACGGTGCGGCCTTCAGAATCCGGTCCGAACTTTCATATGCCATCCATAAGTTTTTCAGGGACAGGGGATTTAGATACATTCATACGCCTATACTCACCGGCTCTGATTGTGAAGGGGCAGGAGAACTTTTTCAGGTAACCACCCTCGACATGAAAACCGTTCCATGCGTTGACGGGAAAGTCGATTATTCCGCCGATTTTTTCGGGAAGGAAGCAGGCCTGACCGTGTCCGGCCAGCTTTCAGCTGAAATGTTCGCGCTTGCAATGGGTGACGTTTACACGTTCGGCCCCACATTTCGAGCGGAAAATTCCAATACTTCAAGGCATGTGGCGGAGTTCTGGATGGTTGAACCTGAAATGGCGTTTTGTGATCTTGAAGGGGACATGGATACCGCCGAGGAGATGCTGAAATACCTGACAGGTGCCGTTCGGGATAATTGCGCAGAGGATATCGAACTTTTCGCGAAATTTGTAGACAAGGAACTGATGAATATATTTGACATGATTCTGTCCTCTGATTTTGAGCGGATCAGTTACAAAGAAGCGGTTGAGATACTTGAAAAGTCAAAAAAGAAATTTGAGCATGAAATCAGCTACGGGAAAGACCTCCAGTCTGAGCATGAGCGTTATCTTACAGAGCAATATTTTAAGAAACCTGTAATTGTCTGCAACTACCCCAAAAATATAAAACCGTTTTACATGAGGCAGAACGATGACGGCAGGACCGTTGCCGCCATGGATATTCTCGTACCTCGAATCGGGGAAATCATCGGCGGGAGTCAGCGGGAGGAACGGCTTGATATGCTTGAGGCCCGAATGAAGGAGATGGATCTGCCGATGGAGGATTACTGGTGGTATCTCGATTCCAGGAGATTCGGAAGCGTTCCGCACAGCGGATTCGGTCTTGGGTTCGAACGCCTGTTGATGCTTCTTACCGGAATCAGCAATATCAGGGATGTGATCCCTTTCCCAAGGACACCGAAAAGTATCGAGTTCTGATTTGTGCAGGTTTTCAGCAATTTGTACTTTGTAACGAAATATTTTTCTATATCAAGGCCTCTTATTTTGTCTGTCGGCATTTTACATAATTTCTGAAATAAAGTGCGCAGATCAATATATATTGTGTTTTGTTAACCTTTCTGATATAAATTAACATTACTTATTAAAAATCGAATAATTGTATCACCACCCATATTGCAGTATAACTCTAATTAAATATTCAATCCTTGTCTTTATGATTTTGGAAGAATTTTCTGATTTCAAAAAACGATAGCCTGTGAAAAATCTGAAGAAATAATAGATAAAAATCAGGAGGCGACTATGAAATGTTTTAAGCTCGGCATCTTCATGATCCTTGCAAATACCGCTTTATTTGCCGGAATTGCATTTGCCATGGCGGAGCATTTTCTGATGAAAATTTCAGTGCCACAATCTATTTAACTACAGACTATGTCTCCAGAGGAGTTTCATTTTCAGATGAAGACCCGGCAATCCAGGGTACTTTTGACTATGCTCATCCCTGGGGCGCTTTTGCGGGGATTTGGGCAAGCAGTTGGGATGACCTGGGTTATTCATGCGATATTGAACTTGCCTATTATGCCGGCTACTCAGGAACAGCAGGCGGTATTGGATATACCCTTACTGCAAATTACTACACATATCCTGGCGCAATAGATGATGGTTTTGAGTTTGATTATTTCGAAATCGACACATTACTTGAATATACAATTGAGAACGCAACATTATCTCCGGCTTTTGGTCTTGGATACAGTTATTCGCCCGAATACTCATGGGAAGATGGCTCATCCCATTATGTTCACGGCACGCTTGATCTGTCTCTCCCAAAGAATTTTGTTCTTGGTTTTGAAGTGGGCTATATGGATATTGAGGGAGACAAAACGACTCCTGCTGGATCGGGTCTTGACGGTAAAAAAGGCTATGGCTATTTGCACTGGAAAGTAGGGCTGTCAACTAAATTTAAAGGATTTGGCCTTGACCTCAGCTACCATGACACCAATGAAAAAGACTTTTTCGAAAGTTTTTACGGATATAATGCCGGCGATTCCAGAATAGTATTCACTCTGTCCCGGGGTATATAATTATCTGAAAGGAGGGGATGGGATAATGAAAACAAGTTTTGGAAATATTTTAACATCATTACAATTAGATCTCTATTGGCCGTCCATCTCCTCTTATGATGAGTTGATAGACGTGATAAACACAAAAGCATATAGCCTTTATAATTTAGTTGGCCAAAGTATAGGATTATGAAGCTGAGAAAGAAAATTATAGTTGCCATCAGTTTGACTATTATCTGTTCTGCGGTGATTTTGTACACACTCACCAGCACGATAGTTTTGGACAGCTTTAATAAGCTTGAAGAGAAAAGTGTTCGGACAAATGTACATCGAGTTTTAAACGCTTTGAGCCAAGAACTGGTCACTATTCGATCAACAGGAGGTGATTGGGCTCCATGGGATGATACACGGGATTTTGTTCTGAATGGCAACAGAAAATACATAGAAGGAAATCTCGTGGATTTTACTCTTGTCAATCTGAAGCTGAACTTCATGATTTTCATCAACTCTTCGGGTAAAGTTGTCCACGTAAAAGGGGTCGACTTGATTGAGGGAGTAGACAAGCCGGTCCCCAAGACTTTGATCGATCATGTCACATCTCACAAGTTTCTTTTGAAACATGCCCACCAAAAGGACAGCAAGGCTGGTTTTATTCTTCTTCCTGAAGCATTGGCACTTATTTCCTCATGGCCGATTACGAATAGTGAGATGAAAGGGTCTATTCATGGAACGCTTATAATTGGTCGTTACTACAACGAAAGAGAAGTGAAAAATCTTTCGAAAAAGACACGTCTGCCAATTAGCCTTGTCAGGGATAATTCTTCATCTATGCCTGCCGACTTCAAGAAGGTCCACCCTCTTTTTTCCAAAGATATTCCAATATGCGTCAAGGAAATCAGCACAGACTTGATCGCGGGCTATGCAGAATACAGAGATATCTACGGGAATCCATGCTTCACATTAAGAGTGGACAGTCCAAGAGAGATACTTAAACAAGGAAAAGAGAGCATCTATTACTTTATGCTGGTTCTTTTGGTTATTGGAATGCTTGCCCTGCTTGTGCTGCTGATTGTGGTCCAACTGGTAGTTTTAAGTCCTTTAGCAAAATTAACAGAACACACATCGTCAATAGCGATAAGTGGTGATCTTTCAAAGCGTCTATCTGAGCGTCGTGGTGATGAGATTGGTGAACTTGCAAGAGAGTTTGACAAAATGTTGGAACAGCTCATGAAAACACACAACGCTTTAAAGGGCGAGGTCAGCGAGCGCATTCGAGTAGAGGAAGAAGCAAGCCTGCTTCAGGAGCAGC
The DNA here is from genome assembly GCA_030145525.1 of Desulfobacterales bacterium. Lineage (GTDB taxonomy): Bacteria > Desulfobacterota > Desulfobacteria > Desulfobacterales > SURF-7 > JAQYVL01. The sequence continues at coordinate 5,685 of JAQYVL010000172.1, read as the reverse complement.
TCCTGCGGGCTCAGAAGATGGAGGCTATTGGGACTCTCGCCGGAGGTGTAGCCCATGATCTTAATAACATTCTGTCCGGAATAGTAAGTTATCCCGAGCTTTTATTAATGGATCTGCCACAAGACAGCCCCCTAAAAAAACCGATCCTAACCATTAAAAAATCAGGAGAAAGAGCTGCAGCTATTGTGCAGGATTTGCTGACTATGGCGAGAAGAGGGGTTTCCGTAGAAGAGGTAGTGAATTTGAATGATATTGTTTCCGAGTATTTTAGCAGCCCGGAATATAAACAATTAAAATCGTTTCATCCAAGAGTTCAAATTGAAAGCAACCTTGAAAAAAACTTGTTAAATATTTAAGGCTCATCAATTCATCTGTCCAAAACTGTCATGAATTTGGTCTCTAATGCAGCTGAGGCCATTTTAGATAGAGGAAAAGTTTTGGTATCAACAGAAAACCGCTATGTTGACAGGCCAATAGGACGTTATGAAAAAATAGAAGAGGGTGATTTTGTTGTTTTAACAGTATATGATAATGGCTCAGGGATCGCTCAGGACGACTTGGGTAAAATATTTGAGCCTTTTTATACCAAGAAAGTGATGGGTAGAAGCGGAACAGGTTTGGGTATGGCCGTTGTGTGGGGGACAATAAGGGACCACGATGGATATATCGATATCCAAAGCAATGAAGGAAAAGGAACTACGTTCGCGCTCTATTTTCCTGTAACCAGAAAAGAATCCACGAAAGAAAAATCACTGTTACCAATTGAAGATTATATGGGTAAGGGAGAGACTATTTTAATTGTTGATGACAGGGAAGAACAACGAGAGATAGCCTCCGCAATGTTAGGAAAAATGAATTATTCTGTCGTATCAGTTGCGAGCGGTGAAGAAGCTATTGATTATCTGAAAGATAATACTGCTGATTTATTGTTGATAGATATGATTATGGATCCTGGAATTGATGGCCTTGATACATACAAGCAAATTCTTGAACTGAACCCCAGGCAAAAAGCGATCATTGCAAGTGGATTTTCTGAAACAGACCGTGTTAAAGAGGTTCAAATATTGGGTGCTAAGCAATACTTAAAAAAACCTTATACTTTCGAAAATATCGGGATTGCCGTTAAGGAAGAGTTGGAGAAATAGGAGTTTTTTAGGAAATAACAAAAAATTTAGACTGAGTTTGCTATATGTAACAGAACTATTTTCTCATTTTTGGGATTTACGTTCGATAGCTCAGACTGGATTCGAATATTTGAATTACACTTTCAGGCACCTCAGCTTTGCAAGATCTTCCGCATAGCCGTATAGATGGAGCCCCTTGCTTTCAACTATCATCTCGCCGTCTTCAACACCGATTTCGTTGGACATATACTCTTTTAAATTTTGTATTCCGGCAAGGTTTGCAGGAAGGCCCCCCCAGAGATCCCAGGATCTGAAATAAACAAAGAAATGCAATTTCCCTTCCTGCACCCTTGTATCGATTGAGCGCAGGCACGGCGGATCAACAAGGGTAAGGTCAGAAGTATGGGCGACCTGCAAAACCATCTGGTTGTTTCTTTCGCCGAACTGTTTATAAGTCCGGATGATCCATTCAATCTGATTCAGGAACAGCCGGCCGTTTTCTTCAAAAATCATTTTGCCGTCCACGTCACGTTTGTCGATGATCTCGCTTTGGTTTTGTTCCCACCAGGCCAGTTTATCGCCGGTAATGGGAGCTTTGGTCAGGCGTTCGCCGTACGTATAGGATTCTCCCGGTTCTTTATGCCCTGTCATCAGATATTCTATATAGGATCGGTCATATCCTTCACCACCATAGATGTAGGCTTCTTCGACAGGATTCGGGATTCCACAGGAAGGAGGGATATCCGGGATCAAGGGCTGTGAGCCCGGAAATTTTACATGCCCGATAAAATAGTCATACTCCAGGCGCGTCTGGCCTGCATATGAACCGCGATCAATGGTAAATCGCTGCCCATGATCCAGAATATCGTGAACCGCCTGAAACCAGAGGTCTGGTAAATCTCTCGCTTCTATTTTATGAATTTTCATATATATTCCTGTTTTTTAAGCCGGATTTGAAAATCATTTCCAGCTTTATTTTAATCAGCCTGCCGAACATAGCGTAACAGGGATTGTTTGTCAAAGATCGTTCATCCCCTGTCATAGGTTCTTTGCCGGGCTTTGGCGGCGATTTTCAGGACATCGACATTCACGTCGATATAATCGAATATCCGTGCTCTTTTTTTCCCGGGTGCCGGCCGCAGCACCCTTCCGATATATTGCAGAAGACGCCCGCTGAACTTGATCGGGGTTGCCAGAAAGAGGGTTGACAGATTTCTACAGTCAAACCCTTCCCCGATGAGCTGCCCGGTGGCGATCAGAATTTTAATTTCTCCGTTATCAAGCTTTTTCAGTATTTCCTGCCTTTTCTCGATCGGGATATCGCCGGTAAGCACTTCCGCATCAATTTTAAATCTGTAGCGCAATATGGCCTTCAGGTTTTCACAATGGGCTTTTCGATCCGAAAGGACGAGGCAGATGCCCGGATATTTCTGATTCTCATTTTTTATATCAGAGGCGATCAGAATGTTTCTGTCCTTGTCCGTTGTCAGTTCGGAAAGCATTTTGCTGTACTGGGAAATCGGATCGAAACAGGGTTTGAAATCGGTTTCTCGTATAATGACATCGGCTTCCAGTATGTGGCCGTTTTTGATCAGATTGTGCTTGTCAACCTGATGGTGAAGGTCTCCCAGGTACCAGAAAATTAGCTTTGAGAGTTGGTCTCGGCGAAAGGGTGTGGCGGTTAATCCAAGCATATATTTGGAATCAAATTCAGAAATAGCTTCTGTGAATGTCCGGCTCGGGCACCTGTGGCTTTCATCGATGATGATATAGCCGATCTGCTCTGAGACCTCCTCTGCACATTTATATAAAGACTGCACCAGGGCTACTGTGATTTTTTCTCCGACAGTGCGTTTTCCGCCGCCGATAAAACCGATTTTCTCGGATGGAATTCCAAGAAAGGTGCTGATCCGGTCGATCCATTGAAAAGCAAGCTCATTGTTATGAACAACAACCAAAGAGGGCTGTTTTCGTTTTGCCATCATGTAAAGGGCAATTATGGTTTTTCCGGAACCTGTGGGTGCCGACAGAACGCCGAATTCTCTGGAAAGCATTACATCGGTCGCCTCTGTCTGAAAGGGTTTTAATTTGCCGGAAAATTCGATGTTGATCTTCGGGAATGAGCGTCTCCTGTCATCTATTTCATATGGTATCTCTTGCTGTCTGCAACGGGTTATCAGTTGCCGGATATATCCGCGGGGCAGCTTCAGCCCCGATTTTCCGGTTTTTTCAAAGAATTTGAGTTCTTTTTTCGTATTTTGATTCCAGCGGCCCATCCGTCTGTTCTCGAGCCACTTGGGGTTCAGGAATTTAAGATTTTCTATAAGGTCCTGATACAATCCGGATGGTATATCCGGCAGGAGAAGATGGTTTGAAATAATGATTTTCAATTGATGATTTCAGTGGATTAATCAGTTAAAAGAGCCCATATTTGACGGCTTCGTAAAAAGTCCAATTCCTTTGTTGCGCTTCATCTTGTATAATTGCGGAATAGGATAACTATGCCTCATTATACAAGATTCGCGCGCCTCGAACTTGAGCTTTTTGCTTTACCGTCGGTTTTGCGACTTTTTACGAATTTATCATATTTAGATACCGGTAAAAAAGGCAACGCATTCTTTCGAATTGCTGACCTGTTGCGAAGCCGTTCATTTTTTTAAGGAACAGATATCACGAAACTTCGCTTAATTCGATAAAAAAAATTTTGCCTATTGAAAGATTGCATCAATCTGTAATATGTATTAACGGTTATGATAGAAACCAATCCAATCCGGCTATTTGAAAGAGGCCATGGTACATGAATAAGATTCTGCTTGTTGACATTGATACGGCAACGCTAAACACATTTTCAGATCTACTGAAAAAACAGTCGGTAAATATCGAGATCCTTACTGCCGGCAATGCCAGAGAAGTTCCGAATATTATCAGCGGCGTTAAGATAAATATGATACTTATCGATTTAAAAATGCCGGATAATGACGACCTGGAGTTTCTTGGATACATGAGCAGAGATTATCCCAAAATACCGGTAGTTGTCATTACGGCATTCGGGACTCCGGAGATTGAAGGAAAAATTCGGGCTCTTGAAACCTGCCATTATTATGAAAAGCCGGTTGATTTGATCGCTATTTCGGAAAAAATTTTTGAAGAACTAGGAGTCGTAGCCGGAATCGGGGGACAGATTCATGGGATTGCACTTTCATCTTTTCTTCAAATGTCTGAGATGGAAAAGACGACATGCAGGCTGAAAATTAAATCAGAACAGGATGTTGGATATCTGTATCTGCTGAAAGGAGAGCTGATTGCAGCCGAAACGGGACTGCAGCAGGGAAATGATGCAGCATATGAAATTATAAGCTGGGACAATGCCGTCATTGAGATCGAGAAGTCAGAGCAAAAAAAGAAGCGAGAGATAAAGATGCCTCTGATGAACATTCTGATGGAAGGTCTGCGAATCAAGGATGATCGAGAAGCTGAAAAAGCAAAGGAAAAAACAGCGGATGCAACGGCAGCTCCGGAACTGAAAGCGGAGCAAAAAAAGGCTCCGCCTCAAACGAAGCAGGAAGGCGAAAAGGCTGCTCCTGCTGAACCGTCAAAAGCAAAATCGGGCGTCACGGAAGATACGGAAAAGGTCAGTGATGCAACAAAAGCGCTTAAAAGGAAACGGTTTGTTGCGGTCGTAGCGGGTCTGTCAGCCACAATAGCTGTTGTTGTAATGGGAGGAATGGTTTGGGTTCATATTGTAAAGCCCAAACTGGTCGAAAAGGAATTTCAGGAAGTTCTGATAGAGGTTGGAAGCAAGTCGTCCCTGGAGGAAAAAGAAAACATATTGCAGGATTATATTGATTCGCATGAGCAGAATAAATACACACTGGAAGCCAAAACGAAAATTAAGGAAATTTTCCATCTGATTCAGGAGCGTGATTTTGAGGCAGTTGAAAACCAGATCAGTAAACTTCCGGTGGATAAAAATTTCAGGGCAAAGGTAACGGAGATTTATTCGGCATATCTTGATAAATTTTCGGCAGGGATTCGTGCGGATGACATTAAAAAAAGGATCAGTGAAATCCAGTCTGTTGTAGGTGAAAATGATTATGAAGAAATCAAGAAAATTAACCCCAATGAATACGAAACACGGGTCACTTTATACCAGGCTTACTTAAAGGATCACCCAAAAGGTAAATATCGCGGGGAAGTTCAAAAATTGATTACAGATATCAGTGAAATGTATTATCAATATGTAAAAAAAGAGATTTCAGTTTGTGATAAGGATAAAGACTGGGGCCGATGCATTGAACTTTGTGATAAATATATCGTAAGTTATTTAAACAGTCGAAAACTTTCGGAGATAAAGGGCCTCAGGAACAGCATGTATGCAAGAAATGTAATCAAAGGCTTTGAGGAGGAGATATCCAGAAAAGGCAGTGAATATCAAGCGGCTCGAAAAGTTTATATTGATTATCTTAATGCAAATCCGAATTCTACTGCAAGAGACGCAATAAGAGCGGAGCTGAAAAAGATTAATAAAAAGATTCGTGAAAAAAATGCATGGGAGAAGATC
>JAQYVL010000171.1 GCA_030145525.1 Desulfobacterales bacterium | reverse complement strand
ATTTACCTATAAGGGAAAACCGATAAGCAGCATTAAAACAGCATTCAATAGGGTAATCAAAGAGGTCAATATTGAAGATTTTCGTTTTCATGACCTGCGTCATACTTTTGCAAGTCAGGTATTGCTTCGTGGAGGTGATTTGAAGGATATTCAAGAACTCTTAGGGCATAAAACTATGACAATGACACTGAGATATGCCCATCTGACACAAGAGCATAAAAAAAGAGCGGTCAACCTGTTGAATGGTTTAACCGCTTCTAAAAAAGAAAAAGATGTGTGTCACAAAACTGTCACATCTTACTATCAAGAGAAAACTATCAGCCTGTAACTTACTATTTTAATTGGTGGGCCGTCGGGGAATCGAACCCCGAACCTACTGATTAAGAGTCAGGTGCTCTGCCTAGTTGAGCTAACGGCCCATAAGAAAAAAATTGATAACAAACCGATACAAAGAAGTCAATTTTTTTATGAATCCAGGCAAATAATTATTCGGCAGGCCATTTTTTCGGTTTTTGTCTTCTAATGCGTTTTTTGTCTCTTTTCCAGGATCCTGCCTTATCCGCAGCATTTTTACGCTTTTCGCTGTTTTTCTGAAGGTCTATGAGATAACTGCCGGGGATTTTGGATCTTTCCGGTACCTGGGGCTTTTTGTGCTTTTTGATTTCCGGTTTTTCCTTTGGAAGCGGCGGCGCGGTAAAACAGTTTACCGGAATCATGTCGGCCAGATAGAGTTTTTCTCCGGCCTGTTTGAAAAATATCCCTTTTTGTTCTGTGTGGAGCACATTGACGGTCAGAAGAACCGGTGACCGGTCCCGCCGTTTCCCGATACGGGCAGCCATGGATTTTTCCGCTGCAAGAATAACATAATCGTGATGGGTGGGAAGAATTCCCTTTTCGAGCACAGCTGAATGGGATTTTTGTGTTACGGCTGTATACAGGAGTTTTGGAAGATCTGCGGCATGCCTTATTTTCGGAAGGTGATCCCGGTTCGTGGCGCGAATCCGGTTTTCTGCTATTTCAACCGGCGGATCCGGCATGGTGAGCATGAGTTCGTTCAGTATCGGCTGCCGTACATGACGCCATCCTTCTTCTTCCCCGATCGCCAGAATGAATTCTTTTAGTTTCACAAAGCCGTCTGCATCCGGGACCAGGCCGAACTCATGGGGTTTTCTTCCCAGCATATAGGCCAGGAATTGTGATAGCTGTTTTTGTGCTTTTTTTGACCCCATCACGTAATATTTCTGTTCTCAAAGATTAAATCCGGGTTCTGAAGCCGTCACCTAATGCTTGCAAGAATCCGGTGACAATGTTATTTCATTGGATCGAAATTAATGTCAACTCAATTTGAGTGAAATGAGGTATTTGTTCCCCTGGTGAAAGGATATGAATATGAATGTAGAAAAATCACGCAAGCTTTTTCAGGAGTCCAGGGCAATCATACCGGGTGGTGTCAACAGTCCGGTAAGGGCCTGCAAATCGGTGGGTACCGAACCGGTTTTTATTGATCATGCGGATGGATGCCATGTGTTTGATGCGGACGGAAACAGTTATATTGACTATATCGGCTCATGGGGGCCTATGATTCTCGGGCACCGGCATCCGGCTGTGATCGAGGCAATCAAGGTGGTTCTGGAAAAAGGGACCAGCTTTGGCGCGCCCACGGAGCTTGAAGTACAACTGGCTGAACTGGTTATAGAAGCCGTACCTTCCATTGAGATGGTCAGAATGGTCAACTCCGGGACGGAAGCCACGATGAGTGCCGTTCGACTGGCGCGCGGTTATACCGGGAGGGACCTGATAGTCAAATTTGACGGCTGTTATCATGGCCATGCAGATACGCTTCTGGTGGAGGCCGGTTCAGGAATCGCCACTCTTGGAATTCCCGGAAGTCCGGGAGTCCCTGAATCCGTAGTTCAAAACACCCTGTCCCTCCGGTTCAACGATATAGATGCGATTAAGGATCTCATGGAAAGAAAAGGGGAGCAAATTGCAGGGATCATCGTAGAGCCGATTGGAGGCAATATGGGAATGGTGGAACCGGTTCCGGGATTTCTGGAAACCTTGAGCTCCCTCACCGAAAAAAACGGTTCCCTTTTGATACTGGATGAGGTCATGACCGGATTTCGCGTGGCCTATAGCGGTGCGCAATCTCTGTACAGTATTCAGCCGGATCTCACATGTCTGGGAAAAATCATCGGCGGCGGCCTGCCTGTGGGGGCATACGGCGGTAGAAAAGAGATCATGGAACATATTGCACCCCAGGGGCCGGTCTATCAGGCCGGAACATTGTCCGGCAACCCCGTGGCGATGGCGGCCGGAATCGCGACCCTTACTGAATTGAAAAAACCGGGATTTTACGAGAGTCTTGATAAGCGGTCAGGCCGGCTTTCCAAAGGCCTGTCGGAAGCAGCCCGAAAGGCCGGAATTTCAGCAACATCCGCCCGGGTGGGATCCATGCTGGGTCTGTTCTTTACCCAGGTGCAGGTCAGGAATTTTGAGGATGCAAAAACATCTGATCTTGATATGTTTTCAGCATATTACAAGGGGATGCTCGGCAAAGGGATTTATCTGGCTCCTTCCCAGTTCGAGGCGCTTTTTGTTTCCGGAGCCCATACCGAAGAGGATATTGAAGAAACCATAAGAGCTGCAGAGGAAGTGTTACATCGCATCCGCGATTGATTGGAGCGCAGATGCGGAAACCTCCTGAATGAATCTTCCGCCATTGCTGGTCATGGCAAGCTCTGAGAAGGAGTTTTCAATTTATGAGAAAGCTGGTATTTCCGTAACAAATTTTAATCCCAAAACCCAGAGGAAATATTATCATGACAAAATTCGCACAAAAATTTTTCGTTTGGCTGTTTTTATTTTCTTTTTTCGTTATATCCGCAAGTTGTACTGTTACAACCCGGACTGTTTCACCCGATGAGGAGTTGACCTACGACGAGACTTACACATTTGCGGATAAAAAGAAAATCGTGAAGGCTCTTGTGGAATCCCTTAGCACCAAACCGCCGATCGGAGATGCAACAGACCGGCCTATTATCATTATATACGGAATCGCAAACCGGACTTCCGAGCACATCAGCACAAGCGGGATCACCGATGATATCCGTATGAAAATTCTCGCCACAGGGAAGGCGAGGTTTGTGAACGAGGCACAGCGGGAAAATATTATTAAAGAGACCGATTATCAGCAGGGCGGACGGGTAGCAAATGAAACAAAAATCAAACTTGCCCGGCAAATGGGTGCAAAATATATGCTGACAGGCACTCTGAGATCTATCGAGAAAAAGGAGAGGAGGCAGGCCCGCCTCACGAAAAAATCCTATATTTATTACAGCCTGAACCTTGAACTCACCGATATCGAAACAAGTCTGATCGAATGGGCAGACAGCGTTGAACTGGTAAGAGAAGCTTCAAAACCACTTATTGGATGGTAGATTTGAAGATCTTATATACCGGAAGCAGACCTGCTATAAACCGGTCGCAGAAGACGTTTTGCTTACTTCTCCTCGCCCTTTCTTTTTTTATTTTCATCGGCTGTGCAGGTGCCGGCCTGAAAAAAGCCAGAAGGGCCTTTCATAATGGAGATACCTCACGGGCAGTGGATATTCTGTCGGATGTAGATGATTCAGGGCTCAGCAGGCTTGTCTACCTTATGGAAAAGGGGCTTCTGCTGCATCAGGCAGGAAGATATGAAGATAGCGTCCGCGAATTGCGGAAAGCATCTGATCTGATCAGAGAGCAGGATATTATCAGTGCCGGTCAGCAGGCAAGTTCGCTTGTAGTCAATGAGTGGGTAACTGAATATAAGGGCGAGTACTGTGAAAGGCTGTGGGTTCACACATATCTTATG
>JAQYVL010000170.1 GCA_030145525.1 Desulfobacterales bacterium | reverse complement strand
CTGCACGATGGTTAATATCTCTAATGATTTCAGGCACATCGACACGGTAGAAGTCGTTGGTTCAAATCCAATCGCGCCTACCATAAATATCAAGGGGTTACAGTTTGAGACTGTGCCCCTTTTTTGTTTTCTGCAATTGTTTTGCCGCCATTTGTTTGAAAAATCAGATTTACACGTCTGTAAGCGGTCTGATACTGACCTGTCCTTTGGTTTAAAGCCACTTTTTTAGTTAGAGTTCGGATTATTTTTTGGGGAGCAGGACACATAATTAGCGATATATTTTTTGTTCCTTTACAAAAGTTCCGTTATTTATTAAATTTTTTTATCCGGAGGTGGCTTTTTATGCCAAACTGAAAACCGGAGTTTTCTGATTCGTGACTGGCAGACGATGAATCGGCCATAACAATCCCATAATCAAAAAAAAGGAAGAATGTATATGTCATTAATGGAATACGAAATAGACGGACAAGTAGCAATCCTTACCTGGAACAGCGGAGAAAATCGTTACAACCCCGATTTTTTAAAAACCCACCTTGATACCATGGCAGAAATCGAAGAAAAAACCGACGCCCGCGTGCTTGTTGTTCGATCTGCCCATGAAAAAATCTGGTGCAACGGAATCGATCTGGACTGGCTGGCTCCTTTTATATTTGCGGGAGACAACGCACCGGTAAAAAAATTCTTCTTCCAACTAAACGATTTTTTTCGGAGTTTTCTCACCAGCCCTTTGATCACGCTGGCTTGCATGAATGGCCATGCTTTTGCCGGTGGCGCAATGGTGGCCTGCGCCTGCGATTTTCGGTACATGAGAAGCGACCGTGGATTTCTCTGTATTCCTGAAGTGGATCTTGGGATGCGTTTTCTTCCCGGCATGCTGGCCATTTTGAAAAATTCCATCCCGGGCCACACGATCAAGGATATGGCGCTTTCCGGCAGGCGTTTAACAGCAGAGCAGTGCCTGGCTGCAGGCATTATCCAGAAAGTGTTCCATGTGGACGAACTGCTGGATGAAACCCTGGCTTTTGCCAAAACACTCATCAAAGAACGTGCTGTAGTGGCTGCCATCAAAAGGGACCTGTATTCCGAAGTGCTGAAAGTAATGGACATCGAAGATCCCGTGGTTATTCACGCAGGCGGCTGGAGTGTTTAGAGCCGTATCAGACAATACGTTATGCTGAGGTCAGCCATGCCAGTATATGAAATTGACGGCAAAGTGCCGGTTATCGGGAAAGGGACCTGGGTTGCACCCAGCGCTGAAATTATTGGCGATGTTTCCATTGGAAGAGATTGTTATATCGGTTTTGGAGCGGTTATCCGGGGTGATTTTGGTTCCATCAGCATCGGAGACGAGACACTGGTGGAAGAAAATGTTGTCATACATGCTGGGGAGCGGACGGAGATCGGAAGCCGTGTAATCATAGGCCACATGGCGATGATTCATGATGCGGTGATTCAAAACAGTTCGCTGATCGGAATGCAGTCCATGATCTGTGATGGCGCGGTTATCGGCGAAGGTTCGATTATTGCGGAACAGACCCTGGTGCGAAAAAATCAAAAACTCCCTGCCGGGAAAATATTTGCCGGATCTCCGGCAGCGCCGGTAAAAAACGCGGAACCACACCACAAAGAAATGCTGGCATTTGGAACAAAGGTTTATCTTGATTTAATCAAAAAGTATCATAAAAGCTTTAAAAAAATATGACAATAATCCGAAATTGATTCTGGGCCGGATATGGAGGCGGCACGCGGGCTGGTGCCCGGGATGGAAAGCATATATGATATCCCTTTCCGATGATGATAGAATCGGTTTGGCTGAAAGATACAACCTGAAAAAGAAAAGAAAATTCCGGCCGTCAGTACCGGGTCCATAAAGTATAATTGATAATAACCGATCGGAATGAATATGAAAGACATGCCTTATAAGGCGCTTCTTATCGAAGATAATCCGCTGGATACAAAGCTGATGCAAAAACTGCTGGCCAAGTCACAGGGAATGGTATTTGAAATGAAGTGTGCCAATACGTTGACTGCGGGATTGAACCATCTGTCAGAGTCCGCGACAGATATAATCATACTCGACCTGAATCTGCCTGACAGCAAGGGGTTTGATACTTACCTGAAAATAAAAGACCATTCACCGGATTTGCCGGTTGTCGTTCTGACCGGCATTGGGGACAAAAAGATGGTCGACAGGACCCTTCGCGAGGGTGCACAGGATTATCTGCAGAAGGGGCAGATTAATGCAAGGCTTCTGGAAAAGACAATTCTTTATTCAATGGCGCGAAAAAAATTCGAGCTTGATCTGCGGGATGCGAATGAACTGCTGGAGCAAAAGGTTGTTGAACGAACAAGAGAGCTGGAAGAAACAATTGAAAAGTTGAGCCGTGAAATAACAGAACGTAAAAATGCTGAAAAAGCGCTAAAAAAAGCCCAGGATGGACTTGAGATGCGGATTGAAAAGCGCACCGGAGAGCTTAAAAGGGCCAATGCTCAGCTGAACCTGCAACTGGAAGAGCGTCAAATGATGTCGGAAGCGCTGCATGAAAGCGAAGAGCAGTTTCGCTCTCTTGTGGCAAATCTTCCGGGGGCGGTGTACAGGTTTCGAATCGATGATGAATGGACACTGGAATTTATGTCAGACATGATCGAGGAGATAACCGGTTTCCCTCCTTCATATTTTATCCAGAACCGTGTTCGTCCATACCGCAGCATCATCCATCCTGATGACATAGAAAAGGTGGAGAAGGCCGTAAGAGAGGGGCTGGATCCGATGCAGTCCATTTTTGTCGAATATCGTATCATAGATGCCGACGGCAGGATTCGGTGGTTTCTTGAAAAAGGCCAGGCAATTTTCAGCCCGGAGGGACAGCCCTTGTGGCTTGATGGCGCGATTTTTGATGACAGCGAACGAAAATTTGCAGAGGAAGCACTTCAGAAAGCCAATGAAGAGCTGAAACGTCTGGCAACGATTGACGAATTAACCCAGATTTCAAATCGCCGAAGGTTTGATGAATTTTTGGCAAATGAATGGAAACGGGCTGCGCGCAAAAAACAGAATTTGTCACTTATTCTCTGTGATATTGATTTCTTTAAGTTGTATAATGATAACTACGGCCATCAGGCCGGTGACCAGTGTCTTCATGCTGTGGCTCAGGCCATTAACAGTATGCTCAGACGGCCTGCTGATCTGGCGGCCCGGTATGGCGGAGAAGAATTTGTCGTAACCCTGCCTGATACAGATAGAGAAGGTGCTTTTCAATTATCGGAGAAGATCCGAAGCAAGATACAGCAGCTTGAAATTCTTCATGAACACTCAACCGTCGAGAAGCATGTTACCCTGAGCCTTGGGGTTGCAGGCATCGTCCCCACAAAAGAGAGCCTGCCGGAAAGCCTCCTTGAAAAAGCGGATAAAGCCATGTACGAAGCCAAAAGAAAAGGCCGTAATCAAACGTTTGTTTTTGCAAAGTAAATTAATCTGTATTTCCCCAGACCATCTGAATCAATGCGGGTTATGGAGCAGTTTTTCACAAAGGAGAGCTTTGGAATGTGCCTCCTGGCTCCTCCCAGCACATTCAGGGCCAGAAAAAAGATCCAGTATCCGTGACCTACCACAGCAATACGTGTTTCCGGAAAATCATCCAGCCTTTTCAGAATTGAATTTGTTTTCTGATAAATATTTTGTAAGGTGTCACCGCCTCGGGTTTTGCCCCGATACCACTGAAGAAGGTAGTAAATGCTCATGAACTGATACATTGCCGCGGAAAAGAGCCTCTTTGTTCTTTTCGGGAAATCGGCTTTTATAAAAAGCTTAAATAAATCGAACTTTCTGTGAGGAACAGCTCCCATGGAAAGCTCAACAAGCTCTTCAAACCTTTCCTTGTAGATTATACCGGCTTTTTCCGCGACGATTTCAGCCGTTTCGACAGCACGTTTCAGCGTACTGGAAACCATGTATTGTACGCTTAAATTTCGGACTGTTTCCGAAATTTCCCGGGCCTGTTTTTTTCCGATATCGGATAAAGACAAATCCGTTCCTTCCAGCATATCTGCCTCAAAAGAGCTGATACTGAAAAAGCCCGCATCATTTATCGGGACAGCATGCCGGATAAAGTAATAGGTGCGTTGCAATTCTGAAATCTCCTTTTACCTTTTAATCTTTCCGGGAAGAATAAATTCATATCTCTTTCTCAACAGAGAGGTTTTAATCCATCTGTCGATTTTGCGAAAAGAAAGGAAAAGGGTCCAGATCAGTTTGTCCTCCCGGTAGTATTTTTCAATCTCCTTGAGCGTTATCTTTTTTCCGCTGTCCTGGAGGTGACTGTTTATAATTTCAAGGGCGAGCGGAACCAGTTCCGGTTTCTGCTCTTTAAACAGGTTCCCTGCAAGGTCGGTATTGACCAGAACCGGATCATAATACCGTGTCATGACATCCTCCAGAAAAAACATTCGGATCATCCATCGGAGGAAACCGGGCGCACTTTGAAGCAGAAGCTCGGGATTCTGTTTTTCCACCCCTTCTTTCAGATAAAGAGGGGTGCTTGTATCAATGAAATACAGGACATGATCCTTCTCCTCTTTGATCCATACCCAGTTTGACAGCTGGCCGTCGATAGCAAGCTTGAGAGACGGACCGAAGGTCCTGTTGAATTCCCAGATTTTCGCGGTTTCGGAAACGACCTGTTGGATCATGATTTTGATGGAATCCTGATCCAGTGTGTGTATGAGTCTGTGGCATAAACGATCCCCGGGGAGCTTTTGCTGAGCAATATATAGCACTACCGGCCTTCCGGGAACCTCGATAACGGTTGTTTCATCCTCCGGCAGCCGTATTCCTGCTTTCTTGAGCAATTCACAGTATTCATGATAGAGCAGGCCATAATCTTCAGCCTCATTTCGATTTTTAAAAAGAGGCAGCCTTTTGTATACAATGCTTTCGTTATCTCCTATCTGAAAGATAGCCGAGATTTCACCATAGCCGATGCATCTGGCTGGAATGGATGAACTTTCAATGTCCTGCGGGTTTAGCCCCTCTTCAAATCGAACCAAAAGGTCATGGTCTATTTTCATGAAACCACCTGTGTTTATAAATTGAGAAAGTTTTTGGCAGCATCCAGCCCTTGATCCATCCGTTCCAGAATTTCTTCTGCAAGGGAAATGTCTATGGTAAGGGGAGGAAGAAGCTGGCTGACTTTTGTGTTATTGTTTGAATAAACGCTTAAAATACCGTTATCAAACAGTGTTTTCGACAGCACGGGGCCGCATTGATCATTCACCATTTCAACACCCATCATAAGGCCCAACTGCCGAAGGTCTACAAGGATTTCAGGATGCTTATCCCGCAGGATTTTAAAACCATCCCGGAAAATATCGGCAAGACGCTGAACATGATTCAGGAAAGCTGGGTCAGATGAAATTTCAAGCATTTTGAGCGCCACCGGGCATCCGACCTCAGCGCCACCGAAAGTCGAGACATGGATAAACGGGTTTTTATTGAAAAAGGATTCAAACTTCGGCCTGAAACAGGTCGCGCTCATGGGATATATTCCTCCGGAAAGTCCTTTCCCGGTTACCAGGATATCCGGTACGACATCGAAGTTGTCTATACCCCAGAATTTTCCCGTGCGGCCAAGGCCTGTCTGAATTTCATCTATTATCAGAAGCGCCCCGTGCCTGTGGCATAGATCCAGTGCAGATGCGTAAAACTCTTTCCGGGGGAGGGGCATTCCATAGGTCGCCGGTATGGTTTCGAAAATTACGGCGGCTGTATTGTCATCCATTTCAGCCTCAAGCGCATCCATATCATCAAACGGCACCTGTGCAAATCCCGGGGAAGGAGGGCCAAACGGATCCCGGTATTTTGAATCCCCTGTTGAAAGAGCCAATCCGGTATGGCCGTGGTATCCCCCTCCGGCGGATATAATTTTCAGTTTTTGGGTATATCCCCTTGCAAGCTTTATGGCCAGATCGATTGCTTCTCCTCCTCCTGCTCCGAAAACGGTATAACAGATATCTCCCGGAGTAAGATCTGCCATCTTTTCCGCAAGCAGAGCCCTGTGTTCGCTGATGAGATGATGATTGCCGATGTCGAGCTCTTCCACGCTGTCTTTCAATGCCTGGATGATTTCAGGGTTTCGGTGTCCCAAATTAAACACCCCGCCGTTTGAATGGCAGTTTATGAGGCGCTTCGATGTGACAGCGTCCCACACATACGGTCCCTCACGTCGTCCAAAGATAAAATCCATTTCAAACATTTCAAAGAAATCAGCTTTACCCGAAGATACATGCTTACTGAATCTGGAAATAATATTCTCCTTTGTATCCTGACCAATAGGGTTCATTATTTTTCTCCTTTTTATTCTTTCAAAAAATTTTCAACCGCCCGGTTCAGTCTGGATTTAAGCTGCTCCCGGTTCAGGGAACCGGGTTCTATCATCCACTGCAGTGCAAGTCCTTCAACAATTGTGACAATCACGGCTGTCTGAATCGTCGTGTCCGCTTTATTGCCTGAAAGAGATAGGGTTTTAATAATATTGTCAACTATATTTTTGAGATAGCCGCCGGTACTGTCCTACCGGTTTCCAGGGCGAAGAAGAAGCTGGTGTCCCTTGCTGAAGCATCGATTTCTAACAAGGAGCACTGCGAAAAGGGTTCCAAGGGCCGTAGCGCCGACAATCATGACCATGATTACGATTTGATACCGTATGGCAATCATGGGATCGGCTCCTGCCAGAATTTGTCCGGTCATCATGCCGGGTATAAAAACAATTCCAACAGCCATCATCGCATTGATAGATGGTATCATGCCTGCCCGCATTGCGTTTTTCAATGTTTCATGGCTTGCCTCTTTATAGTCGGCTCCCAGGCAAAGTTTCATTTCGATTTCATATCTTTTGGTTCTCAGCTCTTTGAGAAGGCGTTCAAGAGCGATTGCGATTGCATTCATTGAGTTGCCGATTATCATGCCGCCTAGCGGGATAAAATATTGTGGCTTCCACCAGGGTTTGACACCGACAATAACTGCTGTAACTATAAAGGAGATAAAAAAGAAGCTAAGCATCATGGAGAAAAATACAGGGAGAAAGAAAGATATCTGCTTTTCCTTGACCCGCCCGTAAATGGTCCATGCCGCAAAAAGGATCATGAAGGTAAAAATTGATAGTACAAGACTATAATCTTCTATCTTGAACAGAAATTTTAATATGTAACCGAGCAGAAACAGCTGTGCAAATGTTCTTGCCGTGCCTGTAAGAAGGTCCTTTTCCAGTTTAAGGGAGTGATAGAGAGAGGCTGAACCTGCAATCAGGATGAAAAGGAGACCGAGCGCCAACTGCCCGAGCCCGATGTCTATTATACTGGATTCCATTCCCTCTCCTTTACGCGTCCATTGGCCACGTGCAGTAACTTCGGTACAATTTTTTCCGGTTTGAATTTTCTGTGGCTGATCACCAATACGGTTTTATCGGATGTGAGACATAATTCTTCGGCTTTCGATTCCACGATTCTGGAACTTTCATCATCGAGAGCGCTGGTTGGTTCGTCAAGGAGGATTAATTCCGGGGAAAGCAGCAGTCCTCTGATAAAGCAGAGCCGCTGAAGCTGACCGACTGACAGGTTTTGAGCATGGTCGTCAAGGCGGATTCCATCCAGACGAAAATTTTTCAGAAGCGTTAATAGTCTTTTATCATTCGGTTTCGCCAGATCTTTATTGCTTATAAACGTAAAAGGCAGAAGCAGATTTTCCCGGATACGGCCGTCTATCACCGAAGGCGTTTGCTGTATATACAGAATGTGTCTGCGAAGAAGGGGCGGATGATAGGATGCAATGGGGTTGCCGTTGAACAGTATCTGCCCTCTGGTCGGATCTTCCAGACGGTTGATCAGTCTGAGAAGGGAGGATTTTCCCCCTCCTGACGGGCCGTTAATCAGATAAAAACAGCCCTTTTTCAATGTAATTGAGATGTTTGTAAACAGGGCCTGCTTCCCAGGATAGGAGAATGAAACATCTGAAATTTGGATGACGGTCTTTTGAATCATGAAAAAATTTTACCCTGCCGGTTCGGCAGAAACGGCTTCTTTGACAATATCTTATACGATATCGAAAATTCGATGTTGGATTGGAATTTTGTTATTGAGCCTGCTTCGCTATGTAATCGAAGTGAAACATTATTGCAAGCAAAAGAAAGTAGCGGGCTCTCGGGCTTTGCAAATAAATTAAAGCCATCCGCTATACGGATGGTGGTTTCCCCAACATTGCATAAAAACGGACTCTTATACCAGGGCAACCGCTCTTGCCGGTGCGCCATCGGAATTTTCAATTTTCAGCGGAAAACAGAACAATGTAAAGTCAATGTTCAGCAGTTCTTCGAGTGCGGTCAGGTTTTCAATGATGAGTATGTTTTTTTCTAAAAATATTCGATGAATGGGAAAGCTCCGGATATCTGTTCGATCTACTGAAATCGTGTCAACCCCGATTCCTTTCAGCGAAAATTCAGCTATCCATGTTGCAGCCTCGGTAGAGAGAACGGGAAAATTTTTAAAATAGGCCGATTCTCCCCATTTTTGATACCATCCTGTATAAAGAAGTATGAAATCACTTTTTTTCAGGAGAGGTTTGTAACAGGCCATATCCTGATATGTGATAACTGTTTTTTGCAGATGTGAAAAATCCAGGACGTAAGCTTTGCCTGTAAAACTGCTGATGGGAAGCTTATCCAAAGATTTTGCTTTTTTCAGAATGTGTGAAGGCGCGTCAATATGGGTTCCTGTATGAGAGAACATTGTAATTTTTTTTTCATAAAACCCATCGCTGTCGATTGTGCACTGGTCTGAGAACTCAGGCGGCTCTGTGCCGGGGTAGACAGCCATTCCGGTCGAGATTGTGTGGCTTAAATCTATCGTCTTCATGATGAGGCCCTTTCAGTTTTTTCTGACTCTACACGAAACCAGAAGAAGTTACAATATGGGTACACCGGTTCCCAAACGGCTTTTGAGCCAGGAGTCTTTATTGGACTTATCAAAATTAACTATCTGAAAATTATGGACAGAAGAGCGGAGAAAAGGATAGAGATTGACATGTACGAAAGCCTTGTCCTAAAATGAATATATATAAATCGTTTATTCGCAAGGCTTGATCATGTTCTTCAAAAACGGCAAGCATTTGGGCTGCGGGTATTTTTATGCTTCAATTGAGTTGACCATGAAAAGACGGAGGTGGGCAATGTCAGGCGCTGAAAAAATTCTTGGGATCACCGGTGCTTTTGGTTACATCGGGAAACGTTTGATTGAGAATCTTAAGACAAA
>JAQYVL010000169.1 GCA_030145525.1 Desulfobacterales bacterium | reverse complement strand
CATTAATTCGTTTGAGAGGCAATCCCCGTCGATTGATTGTTTTATCTGCAATCCTGCGCCACATATCATCGGCTGCGACATCTCCGATTTTATTGCTAGTCCGTTCAGGATTTATTCTGTAATAATAAAGGCATTCATCAATCAATTCTATCTCCGCATGCGCCTCAATCTTAGCAAAAATATCACAGTCTTCGCCTGCAAATAGATATTCCGGAAATCCTTCCCAACCGGAAGTCCGTTCATAGACACTCCTTTTGATGATATAAGGATGACAGTGGTTGTATAAATCAGACGTCATTCCGTGTGTATAGTGACGGGGTTCAAAAGGAAACCAATCCTGCATATCTATCACGTCTCCTTGTTCATCAATAAATCCTCGTCTTGAGCGAATAATACCGGCCCAAGGCATTCTCTGTGCTGCATCTATAAATTTTTCAACAGCATCCGGAGTGAGAACGTCATCATCATCCACCGGTAGGAAAAATTCTCCTTGAGAATGCTCCGTCAAAAAGCGTCTGGAATGCGATATGCCTTGATTTTCCTGGAAATAAACAGATATCTGTGGATGATTCCTTTTTTCTATTTTCTCCAGAATACTTCGTGATAATCCATCCCCGCCATCCCACAAAAGCGATAATCTCCAGTTAGGCGATGTTTGCGCTAAAACTGAATCAATACAGGGTGTGAGCCAAAACCCCTTAAAGACTGGGATTTCTATTGAAATAATCATTCTAATATTTCTCCATAAATCGATGAATGCACTTTCCGATTACTTCAAGTCCTTTTTCAAAATCATTCATAGTGATAATTAAAGGCGGTGTTACTCTTAGACTGTTATTTGTGTGAGAAGTTATAACGCAATCTTGAAGGACATGAATGTAGATTTCCTGCATCTGGGTAAATGAAGGATCATCAAAACTAATTGATAGAAGTCCTCCCATTCCATCAGGCTTTATACCGTAAGATTGATATCGAGGCTGTAAAAAGAATTCAAAGAAATATTTTTCGAGCCGACTTGTTTTTTCAGCAAAGTTTTGCTGACACATAAAATCCACTACACCGCAAGCTACCGAGCAGCCCAGGCTGTTTCCAGCAAAAGTGCTCCCAGGGATTGTTTGCTTCATGTATTTAAATAGAGATTCAGTACAGGCGACTCCTGAAATCGGATAACCATTTCCTAATCCTTTACCAAAAACAATGATATCCGGATTAAAACCCTCTTGACAGGAAACGAACCAGCCTTTACACCGCTGAAATCCTGTGAGTATTTCATCGACAATCATAATTATATTGTTTTTATCACAAAATCTGCGGACCGTTATGAGGAATTTCTTATGTAATCGTCGCGGACCGGAATAGCCGATAACCGGTTCGAAAATAACGGCAGCAACGTCATCTCCCATGGCTTCATTAAGGTATTCCTCAATCAGATCGGGATCATCCTTCCCGTCATTTTCAATAACTGTGCGATAAGAATCAGGCCCTGGGCCATAGCAATCAGGGTAAGACTGCATAAGAAATAGAGTCCCATGTGTTTTACCATGATAATGATCTTTAAATGAAATGATGCGGTTACGCCCGGTTGCCGCCCTTGCAAGTCGAATAGCCTGTTCTACAGCTTCGGCACCAGTGCTATAAAAGACTGCCACTTCAAGGTCCTCGGGCAATATTGCATTGATTTTGGAAATTGCCTCCAACTGTATGTCGGTCGGGAATAAATTGGCTCCCCAGAGGGTTTTAATTTGTTTAATCAGCACCTCATTGATACCAGGGTTGTTATGCCCGCAATTAACTGTACCCATAACAGCAAATAGGTCCAGATATGCTTTTCCCTTTATATCCTTTATATTGGTGCCTTTGGCGGATTTCAAGACAATCGGATATTGGAGATAATGTTCGGGACGATGAAAGCTAAGACCTGATAACGTATTTTTCATTTATACTTTTGATTGCAAAATTCAATTTGCTCAATGTTAAGGATATCTTTCCATTTTCTGCTTTTTAAAAGAAGCTTTTCCTCAAAAGATTCAAAAGTTGTTTTTTCTATTTTAAATAAAAGTTGGTTTCCCTTGCGGTACTTATGGGGTCCTTCGATAAGCTCTGATCCTACATGATTCCTATGAAATCTATTAGATACATCATTCTGGGGATGGTTGCTTCCGTATATAGCCCGCAGCGCAAGATAGGAAAGGCTAATTTTAATAAATGTCACAGCAAATTTGAACCCTATACCTGACCCGATATGATCTGCACCTACAACAAGTCCGAATTCTGCAGCTTTTTCATGGCTGTCTATCTTTAAAAGCTGACAGTATCCAAGCTCAATATCTTCAGGGCCTCTTTTAATAGCCATGAAATGTACGCTTTGAGGATCCTGTAGATATCGCCGGTACCATTGTATCTGTTCCTCCATGTTTTTGGGAGAAGGAGAATGAAGATATTTGTTAACCTTCGGATCGGTTCTCCAGGAAAAAAGAGTTTTAAGGTCGCTGTATTCTATTGGACGAATAAAAAAGAGGGAGTTCCGAAAGTTCAAAAAATCGGGATTTATTCCTTCGAGATATTCTTTTTCAATATTCTCTATGGCAAACGGCTTATTTATATGTAACTCCTTTTTCTTTCTCTCTTGGGATAGTATTTGATTATTGAATCAACGTCTTTTTTCGAATTTTTTCAGGAACGAATTCCAGCAATTTAATTGTAGTTTCGCTTAAAAATATTTCCATTTCATAATGAATTCCCGTATTAATTTTATTACCATTTTTCTAAAAATAATGGCGCACTTCATCCATCCAGGTGAAACCGTCCTCGATAATAAAATTATATAACTCGGGCAATGTTTCTTTAAAACTTTGCTTTCGACTTTTATCCAGGTCATTGGTAAAAATCATGAATTCTCTAATAGCCTGATGGTAGAGTTCTTCAGAAACCTGTTCCAGCTCCAGAACTACGTTGTCAATGGTTACAGCCAAAATCGAGTGCTTTTTTGCCGCAGGCGACCTGTCAGCATATTCCTTAAGACGTTTCACGGCAAGCAATCTGGCTTTTTGAGGCATAACACCGATATTGAGATAGACGGGGCTTTGCACCAGATTTAAGTTGCAGGGAATATTTAATGTTTCGGCATATTCAAGAAGGTCACAGACGGAAAGGACATTGTAGTTCTGGATCGTCGCCGTGATTTCACAAGACAGTTTAGGGTGTCGTCTGATTTTTTGAAGATGATGTTTAACCTTTTCCCATTTGCCGGGATACCGGATGTATTCGTATACCGGACCGGTGCCGTCTATACTTAGCAAGAAATGAACGGATTCAAAATGGTTCATCTTTTCGAAAAAATCTTCAGGATAGACAGTCAGATTAGAAGAAAATTGAAGTCTGATTTTATGGGAAACCTTGCGCTCAATGAGAATATCAATGAGCTTTTTAACAAAAGGATTGATCAGCGGCTCTCCGCCGGCAAGGTAAAACTCCCGAGTATTTTCTATATTTTCAAGTATTTCATCGATAATGATATCTTCTGCTTTATACCATTTCAACCCGTCTGAAAATCTTGTTTCTTTTATATCTGGGCTGTGGTAAGCCCATTTACCTTGAACAGGATCACTTCGAATTAAGTAACTGTAATCGCCATGACACATGCGGCACTTGAGATTACAAGTATTTCCCGGACGGAGGTCGTAATATACGGGAAGATCGAAAACCCTAAATTTTTTTGAAATGGAGTCCTGAACACGTTTTTTCCATTTATACCGCTCAGGATCAGCAATGAGCCATCGATGATTATATAATTCTCGACCGGAGGTTTGTCCCAGAGCAGTCTGCTTATCACAAATCCTGCACGCTTGCACCCTTTTACCTGTCAGCATTCTGCGCCGCAATTTTCTCATCTCAGAAGAATTCCAGATTTCACGAAGTGGCTGTTGATTCAAGTTTAGAGGGGGTTTTCCCATTTCCATTATTAGCCCTTCAGTAGAATAACAGCAGGGCTTGATATCACCGTTAACATCTACAAAAGTTTGTACCCAGGGCAGGATGCAGAATGTTTTGGAAAAAAAGTGGTTGTCATTTATTCCCGCATTTAATTTATTCTTTTTTATTATCTCTTCGGCAAGTTTATCACCAAACGGATCATAGCCGGTTTCAATATCCAGCAAACTATTTATCTCTATAATCTGTAAGATTCTTTTTTGCTCATCCTGCAAGAGTGCATTGATCTTTTCTCTAGTTGACGATTCAATGCGTTGCCCGGCATCGACATAAGATATTTTGAAGATTGAGTCTTTCTTATTCGAAAGATAGTTTAAGAATTTATTATTGAAGTCATCTGTATCCATTTGAACAAATTCCATGCCAAGGTCGGCTGCATATTCGATGGGGGACCTCCCGTCTTCTTCTGTCCTTTGCATACAGAGTTCTGCAAACTGATCTTTATAATGATGAAGAATATGAATTATTTTTTCTGCTTGTACTTCATCAAGCTTCAGTTTTGATTGAAAGGCGTCCCAATTCATGGTATCATGAATCTCTACAAAATTTCATATTTTACTACTGCCCCCACTCCAATCTTTCCAATCTTTTTCTTTATGTAACCGGGCATAAATTCTAAAAGCTTGTATGTACAGACCGCAGGGTCGGCTAATATGGGGTCGTTCAATACTTTCAGAAACTCTTTATGTTCCGGATGTGACTTCATATGAACAGCTACTTTTTTGAATGCTTTAGGCGAGTATGTCCCCCAGTTTTCTATACATTGAAATTCAATGAGGTCACAGCCATATTTAAGCCCCAAATCAATGAACGGTTTTATTTCCTTGTAATTGTTTGCTTGAACGACAAAGTTAATGAAAAAGAGTTTGATCTTGTCATTTTTTTTCAGCTCACCAATAAACTCCAAATTTTTTAATAATTTCCCAAAATTTCCACCCCGATTTATTTTATAAGTTTCCTCTGTTGCTGCATCAATGGATACAGTAATCCAATCAATAGCAGCGTGGCTTTTTTCAATACTGTTCCATTTTTTAGGAGTGAGTAAAAGCCCATTTGTCTGAATTTTGATTTTTACATCAGGATATTTCTTTTGATCAAAATTCCGAAGTAAATCCATATAAATTCTGCTGGCAAAAGGATCGCCGTTTCCTGAAATGATTAGTCTTTGGGTCCCATGAAGTTCGCTATCAAATATATTGTGATGGATTCTGGCTGTGCTTTCGTTATCATCCATTTGAGGCCTGTACATATCAACCCTGCATGTGGGACAGGCTAAATTACACGATCTATCGTATGAAAGGTTTATAATCTTAGGGACTGTATCCATTGAATTCAATTCCACGAGCTTCAAATCTTTATATTTATCTTTTGTGATATTTTCATTTTGTTTAATTTCTCCTTCTTTCAGATATTCACATGCCTCGTAATCGCAATATCTAAACGTCCTGTTTATTATTGATTTTCTTACGGCCAAGGCAGCTTTAGAGTTCCATATCTCATGTAACGTGTTTGCGCTGAGATTCCCAATAACTAATTTAAATTTTGAGGGACAGCATGGATACACGTCACCGGTATCATCTATTTGGGCATACTCAAAAGGGATTGTACAAAAAGTATTCATATTGTTCTTTTTTATTTTTTTGTTCCTC
>JAQYVL010000168.1 GCA_030145525.1 Desulfobacterales bacterium | reverse complement strand
AATGAAAAATCTGCCGCAAGGTAAGATTTGTTCCACGAACTGTGATAATCTTTGGATCAAGCCCTGCTTCTTTAAGCCTTTCAACCTCGGATACTTTTATCCCCTCAATATACTCCATTGTAATAACACTGAAGGTGGTTATATCACGATAAACTTTTGGGATATAAACAGTCGGATCTTTTGAAAAGAGACGTCCGAACAGCTCCATGTTAGATGCTTCAATGGTATAATCGATTTCCTTCTCGAGTGTTCTTGCAAACTCTTCAACTATTTTTACAGGACGATAAAGAGAAGCCTTCTCAATATTCTTTTCCATCAAAGTGGCGAGATGAAGTATAATCTCAAGATCAACTTCGATAATCTTTTTAATATCAGGCCGCTGAACCTTGACCACCACCTTTTCATTTCCGTTCAGGCTTGCCATATGGACCTGCCCTATTGAAGCGGAAGCAAGAGGATTTTCGTCAAACGAGTCAAACAGTTCTTCGGGGTCCTGGCCCAGTTCTTCTTTAATGATCTTTCTGACCTGGGTGAATGGAAAAGACGGGACTTTATCCTGGAGCTTTGAAAGCTCTTCGATAAACTCAGCCGGGATAAGATCCGGGCGCGTAGAGATAATCTGCCCGAACTTGATAAAAGTGGGACCCAACTCTTCAAAAGCGATTCGAACTCTTTCAGCTCTTGTCAACCTCTCAACACGCTCACGCCGATGTCTAGTGAAAATCTGAAGGCCTGCTTCAATATACTGTTCTATTTTGAGAAGATTCAGAAGATCTCCAAAACCATATTTCACAAAAATAGAAAGAATCTGGCGGTAGCGGTTAAAATGGCGATAGGTTCGGCCTATCGCACCTATTTTTTGTATACTCAGCATATAGAATATATACTACCTTATTAGTCTTCTGAACCGATCAGGCGCTCGTTCTCTTTTCTCAATTCCTCAATTTCTTTTTTAAGGGCGTCCAATTCGTCCATGGATGCCACCCTTGCTTTTTTCATAATTTCTTTGGTTACTTTTTCTATCTTCCTTTCAAGGTCCTCACGGGCCTCATCATATCTTTTAAGAAGTTCATCGACAAATTTTTCCCCCTCGTTTTCAGAAAGCTCCCCCCTTGTCACAAGATCTCTTGCCCAATCTTCCACTTCATCCTTTGTTTTCAAAGCCAAGCCGATACCAGTCATCATTGTTTTTTTTACTACACCCATAACATCGGTCATAACAAGCCTCCTTTTCCGGGGGTAAGCCGGTTAAAAAGAAAAACTACATCAGCGAGTCAGGTCTATACTGAATGCAGTCATTTTCTAATTTCCCGCCTGTAACTTCCTTGATCTGTGATTTTTTTCTTTCGATAAAAAACCTCTTGGTAAAACTGGTTATCTGCTTCCAAATGAAGATTCAAGCATTTCAACAGCTGCTCCGTCTAATCCTTCGATAGCATCCAGCTTGCCCATTGTGACAGGCACCACGGTTTTAATAAAAAACCGGGCTGTTTTAAGCTGACCTTCATAAAAAGCGGCATCTTTATTCTTTTCAGCCTTGGCACGTAATTTTTCAGGATCACTTCCACCGGCAAGTTTTTCCAACTTTGGCGCAGCTACTGAAGCCCGCCATAACAGCATCCAGGCCATGGATAAATCCCCCATGACTTCAAGAAAATGTTGGGCAAATGCATATGCATTTTGTACTTTATCGGACATTGCCGCCTTCCCTAATATAAGAGCAATTTCACTTACTCTGTTGAGTAGTTCCTCAACCTTGCCCGCAAGATCGGAAATGAGTGAAACCTTTTTTGCGTTATCTATGCTTTTTCTGATTTCGCCCAGGAAATCCATAAAAGTTTTTCCATTATTCATTCCCAGTTTTCGTCCCAGCATATCCATTGCCTGTATGCCGTTGGTCCCTTCGTAAATCATGAAAATCCGGCAGTCTCTCATAAGCTGTTCAACAGGGTATTCTTTTATATAACCGTATCCACCATATATCTGGACAGCATGACTGGTAACCTCAAGGGTCTTGTCTGAGATGTACCCTTTTACAATCGGTGTAAGCACCTCGACCACATCCATTATTCTGCTTTTTTCCTCTTTGTTTGCAGCCACTTCAGCCATATCCCAGCATCGGCCGGTATAGTAGATAAGGCTCCTCATTCCCTCGACATACGCTTTCATCGTAATTAGCGTTCGGCGCACGTCAGGGTGTTGTATGATCGGGACAGAACCATCTTTAGGCTTCATCATATTTTTGCTCTGAATTCTCTCCCTGGCATAATTCAAGGCATACATATAAGCGGCACTCGAAACGGCGAACCCTTCCAGTCCTACAAACTGGCGGGCTTCATTCATCATTTGGAACATTGCAAACAATCCTTTATTTTCTTCACCAAGGAGTGTTCCAATGCACTGCCCCTTACCGCCCAGCGTCAGAGAGCAGGTCGCATTTCCATGAAGTCCCATTTTTTCTTCGATACCGGTGCAAACTGCATCATTGAATTCTCCGAGGCTGCCGTTATCGTTTATACGGTATTTAGATACCAGGAAAAGCGAAATTCCCTTGCTGCCTTCAGGAGCACCTTCAATTCTTGCAAGAACAGGGTGAATAATATTTTCAACCATATCCTGTTCTCCGCTCGAAATGAAAATCTTTGATCCTGTAATGGAATATGTTCCGTCATCGTTTTTAACAGCAGATGTTGTGAGCGCCCCCAGATCAGAACCCGCCTCCGGTTCGGTAAGAAGCATGGTTCCTGACCATTCCCCTGAATACATTTTCCTCAGGCACTGTTTTTTTTGTTCCTCTGTCCCGAATTCTTCCACAAGCCTTGCTGCGCCATGGCTCAGACTGTTATACAGCATATATGAAGCATTGGCCCCATGAAAATATTCATTGGCGGCAAGTGAAACCAGTTTCGGCATCCCCTGGCCTCCCCATTCCGGATCATCAGTCATGGCAAGCCATTCACCATCTTTATATAACTTATTTATTCTATGAAAAGAGTCCGGAACCATCACCCTGCCGTTTTCAAATCGACATCCTTCATCTCCCAATTTCTGAGTAGGAAGGAACTCCTTTATGGCCAGATTACGGGCTTCCGAAACAATTAAATCGTCTGTTTTCTTGTCAAATTCAGCAAACTTTTCATACCTTGAAAGCTCTCCGGCCTCCATCTGCTCATGCAGGACAAAATCAACATCTCTGCGATCGGCTATCAACTGTGCCATTCTATAACATCTCCTTTAATTATATAGTTTCCAAACGGCATTTTACCCGGAAAGGGGATAAATGCCGTCCTGTTTTGTTGCAGTGTCCGATATGAATATCCCGGGCCCCTGCCAAAAATCCGCAGGCCGGAATGACCTTATCGTCAATTACAGCCTTACATATAACCAAACAAGGCATTTAATAGCTCTTTATTTAAGATAATAGCGGACTGATGTCAAGCATGAGCCAAATTTCGGACATGCTGCATGCATTAATATGATGTTGCAGCAACAGGGAATATACAATCCGGATCCGGAAGACGGAAAATGAAAACAAAACCGGATTCACCGGTCAAAAATCGTACTTGACTGTTTGCCCTGTCTACCTTAAATTACTATTTCTTATATTGTGAATTTATTATATTAATTTACAGAACGTTTATGAATAAATACAGATTGTATTTTATTCGGTTGAAAGGAAAACGATTATGTCTTTATCGATTGCTCTTGCCGGAAAAGGAGGTACCGGTAAAACAACGGTCTCCGGAATGCTTATCAAATATCTGGTCAAATCGGGAAAAACGCCAATCCTCGCGGTTGACGCTGACTGCAATGCCAACTTGAACGAAGTTCTCGGCCTTGAAGTAAGCGATACACTTGGGAATGCAAGGGAAGAGATGAAAAAAGGAGATGTCCCAAGCGGCATGACCAAAGACATCTTCATATCCATGAAACTGGAGCAGGCAGTTATCGAGTCTGACGGGTATGACCTGATCGTCATGGGACAGCCTGAAGGCTCCGGATGTTATTGCGCCGCCAACACGCTTTTAACCGGCTTTCTTGAAAAGCTCTCCGGTAACTATCCTTACATTGTAATGGATAATGAGGCGGGTATGGAACATATCAGCAGGCTGACGACAAGTAATGTGGATATATTACTTACCGTATCGGATACATCAAGGCGCGGTCTCCAGGCGGCCATAAGAATAAACCAGCTTGCAAAGGATCTGAATATCGGTGTAGGAAAAAGTTATCTGATTATCAACCAGGTCAGAGAAGAGCCGTCTGATATTGTACTTAATATGATTAAAGAGGAGAATCTCGAGCTTGCCGGTACGATACCGGAGGATGATGCCGTATACGAGTTTGATCTGAACGGCAAACCTACAATAGATATACCCAATGATAACAAAGCGGTACAGGCTGCATTTCAGATTTTTGACAGGATTGTCCCCTGAAATTTTTACATTCGGCCCATCAAATGTCTGAGACGAAACATAAAAAAACAAAAGCAGAGACGGTATATCATACTTCGCCATATAAGGATTTATTTATCTACTACTTAAAGGGTCATCTGCCATACAATACCCTGCCTTCAGGAGCCGATTTTATAGGAAACTGGGAGGAAGATGAATTTTCATTTCTTTTTTTTACCAGACCCTCCGACTTTATTGTTGAAAATATGCTGAATAAACTTTCCGGGCTCAAACTCATTGACAAATACAACATGACCTATGAAGACTGGCACGGAGGTAAAATCACCTCGTTTCACGCAGGCCGGTTTTTAATAACGCCCCCGTGGGAAGACGAACCGCAGGGAAAAGAGTCTCCGAAAAATCTTCATATCCGCCTTGATCCAGGAGTAGTTTTTGGCACAGGAACTCATCCGACAACAAATGACTGCCTTGAAGCACTTGTTTCTTTATGTTATGGTGAAAAAATAAATACAGTGCTCGATCTTGGGACAGGTACCGGTCTCCTTGCTATTGCAGCAGCCAAACTGCAATGCGGATTTACACTTGCTGTTGATTTTAATTTTTTAGCTGCAAGAACAGCCCTTAAAAATGTAAAACAAAACGGGCTGGAAAAAAATATCATTGTAGTTCAGGGCCGGGCCGAGGAATTGTTGGACAAACCGGCTGATCTCATGATATCAAATATTCATTTTGATGTTATGAAGAATTTGATAAATACAAAAGGATTCCTTAACAATCGTTTTTTTATTTTATCAGGGTTGCTGCGCAGCGAGGCTGGTGATGTGATGGACCAATTGAACAGACTCCCAGTAAAAATATTGAACACTTGGGAACGAGACGGTATCTGGCATACATTTTTGGGAAAGACAGACAACACATAATTCGGCCTGAAAGGTAGCTCATGTATATCAAATGCTGGGGATCAAGAGGCTCTATTCCGGTTTCGGGAAAGGAATTCATAAAATATGGTGGAGATACCACCTGCCTTGAAATTAGAAGCAAAAATGATGACATCATTATCATCGATGCCGGAACAGGAATCAGAAGGCTGGGCAACAAGCTGATTAAAGAAAAAAGAAATCATTATAACATCATTTTTACGCATGCCCATTGGGATCATCTGATAGGATTCCCCTTTTTCAAACCACTATTTGTCAAGGAAACGGAGATAACCGTTTATCGCTGCCCTTTTCCCGGGCAGTATGCGGAAAAAATGATTACCAAACTATTGGCCCCTCCCAATTTCCCCAAAAAGTATGCTGACCTTAGTGCTGAGATCGTTTATAAGGACGGATGCCCCGACAGTTTTGAAATTGGATCTGTTACCATTGTTCCAATTCAACTTTCTCATCCGAACGGCGGAAGCGGATATAAATTTATCGAAGATGGGAATACCTTTATTTTTCTGACAGATAACGAACTTGGATTTACCCATCCCGGAGGTCTTGAGCCCTCCTCATATCTTGAGTTCTGTTCCGGCGCAGATCTATTAATCCACGATGCCGAGTATACTCCGGATGAGTATAAAAATAAAATCGAATGGGGTCACTCGGCATATACGGACGCTCTTGACCTGGCCTTTGAAGCAGGGGTTCGCAGATTCGGCTTGTTCCATATAAACCAGGAACGAACAGATTCGGAAGTGGACAGGATTGAAGAGGCATGCCTGCAGACAATAAAAGAAAAAAAGTATGAACTGGAATGCTTTGCCGTAGCCTGGGATATGACTTTTCAGGTTTAGCCAAATGATGGCAAATGAAATACCTGAAAAAGATTTGTGATGAAGGATAATATAAAGGGCTGGGTAAAAACCATATCACTTGCCCCGCCGACTCTTCAGGACAATACAGCAGATGCGGATCGACTTCTTTCAGCACTCAAAATGCATCTCTCTGCGGATCAAATTGATATAGAGCTTTCTCTTCTTCGAAAGCTGCCGGATCTTATCCGAAAATGGAAATACAACATACGCTGCATCCTGTTTAAAGATCGTAAACGCTGGATACTGGCGGACATAACAGATCCAGGTGGTTCGTCACCTGTCACAGGTCTTGCAATCGATCTCGGAACAACGCGTGTGGTAATCCGGCTTCTTGATCTGATAACAGGCAAACCCCTTGGGGAATCCTCATTTGACAACCCCCAACTTGCCATCGGGCCCGACATTCTGACAAGAATCCATTTTTCAGATCAAAATCAAGGAGTTAAAAAGCTAAAGCGGCTGATTACAGACGCATTAAATACCGAACTTGCATCCCTTTGCCGTTCATGCAACACAGAAACGCAAAACATTTTCCTTATGGCAATAGCCGGCAATACTGCCATGACTCA
The DNA here is from genome assembly GCA_030145525.1 of Desulfobacterales bacterium. Taxonomy (GTDB): domain Bacteria; phylum Desulfobacterota; class Desulfobacteria; order Desulfobacterales; family SURF-7; genus JAQYVL01. The sequence continues at coordinate 2,903 of JAQYVL010000168.1, read as the reverse complement.
TCTTTTTCTGGGTTTGAATCCCCATTTTATCATTCGCGAGCCCTATATCCCTGTGTCCAACACCCCCGGTATTATAAGAGCATCCGAACTTGAATTAGAAGTCAATCCCAATGCAAGGGTTCTGATTTTTCCAAACGTCGGGAGTTACTTCGGCGGTGACCTGATTGCCGGTATCCTGTTCTCCGGGCTGCACCGGAGAGAAGATACTTCTATCCTTGTTGATGTTGGTACAAATGCCGAGGTTGTTCTTGGAAACAGCAATTGGCTTGTTTCCTGTGCTGGAGCTGCAGGTCCTGCCCTGGAAGGAGGTGTAACAAAAATGGGTATGATGGCAGGGAAAGGCGTGATCGATAAAATTTCCATAGATCCTTCTTCAGGACAGTTTACTATCCACACAATCGAAGATGATCCACCCATAGGGATCTGTGGGTCAGGTCTTATCGACCTTGCTGCACAATTGTTTCTTTCAGGAATGATAGACGTCAGGGGGAAGCTGACTGTTTCTGAAACCTACGCTCGAGTCAAGGAAATAGACGGCATGCTGCATATAACCATCGTTCCTGCTGAAAAATCTGCTACAGGATCAGATCTGACAATAAGCCAGGCCGATCTTGACAGCCTTTCACGATCAAAAGCGGCAATGTATACGATTCTTGAAACAATAACGGAAACGGTTGGTGTCCACCTTCCTGAATTATCCGTTTTTTACGTGGCAGGTACATTTGGATCATTCATTAATCCTTCCTCAGCAATATCGATTGGAATGCTGCCGGACCTGCCGCTTAACAGGTATACAGCTCTTGGCAACAGTTCTCTGGAAGGGGCTTCAATGACTCTCACAGACAGTTCCAGTATTGATGAAATAACCGAAATCAGAGACCGGATTACCTATATGGAGCTTAATGTGAACCAGGAATTCATGAACCGGTTTAGTGCGGCAAAATTTTTTCCCCACACAGACCCTTCCCTTTTTCCGTCAGTGAAATATCCGAATAGAACAAATTAGAGCTATTATAATAAACATATTCCGATTGGTTGAAAAAAATTTAATTATTCATGAACTTTAATCGGAATATTATTTTGCCAGACAATATAATTTCAAATTATCTTTAGCTGGTTTCACGATTACTGATTTCAAAACCTTTTCTATTTTTTACCCGACCTCATCCACCAGGCGGCCATTACTCCTGAAAGAAATCCAAAAAAATGACCTGCCCAGCTTATACCGGGGATATAGACAAGAAGGGAAAAAAGGGCGCCCCCATAGAAGAAACAAACCGCCAGTGAAAAAAACAAGGTTTTCCATTCTCGACGAAACATACCGAGAAACATGAGAAAACCGATCAAACCAAAAATAAGACCGCTTGCGCCAATGTGGACGGAATTTTTCGTCCCAAGAAGCCATACAAAGCCCCCTCCCATAAGGCAGATCATCAACACTGCTTTTATGGTCTGTCTTCTGCTGTAAAAAAGTGACATCGTCAAAAGAATAAAAAGAGTACTTGTATTTGCAATGAGGTGCGTAAAATTCCCATGCAGAAACGGCATGAACAAAATCCCCCAGAGAGAATCCAGTTTCCTGGGATGGATGCCGTAAATTCTTAGATCCACAGACAGGCTCATGTTAATAATATGTATGGCCCACATTAATGAAACAATTGTCAGGGAAATTCTGATATCGTCAACCGGTCTCATATCAAATCCAAAAAAAGGGGCGGGCATTCTTTGCAAACAGAATACCGGCCCCAAAAAGATCATACCTTGAACGCGTATCCTTTTTTTCAGAAGTCCATTGCCGCATCCATCCTAAATTTCATTTAATTTACCTCCCGAGGCTTTGTCAATATCGATAATTTTCCTGCCTCCTATATACTCTCGTGTTTTATAACTTGTAATTCCCATCAGCTTTTTTGTGATCGATCCCATTCGGTCGACCTGGGACTTGATTTTACCCAGGGATGAGTACAGCGGATCGCTCTTCGACATATCCATCAGTAAGATTTCAACTGCTCCTGAAACGTATTGCAAAGGCTGATTAAGCTCGTGGCAAATGCTTCCGGACATTTCAAGCGCTCCCTGAAGTCTTTCCTTCTGAATCCGATCCTTTTCAGCCTGAATCCGCCATGTGATGTCTGATATCGTCATAACAGAATGGTCCATATAATTGTTACGATTACGGCTGCTGATATTCAAATTTCCAAAAAAAGTCGTGCCGTCTGCTCTTTGAAAAACAGCATCCACTTTCACAGGTTTATCTGCTTTGAGATTGTCATTTATAGCGGATGCAACACGTTGATATTCATCGTCTGATGGATAAAAAACCCTGGAATCTTTATTTTTATATGCAGAATCCGAATTAAATCCAAACATCTCAACCATTTCATCATTAACCCATTCAATGGAATTGTTTCTTATAAGGCATATGCCGACCGGTGAGGCTGCCAATATATTGCTCTGAATCTCATTGCTTCGCTTGAGGGCCTTTTCCGCACGAATTCGTTCACTTATTTCCAGAGTCAGTTGCCGGTTCGTCTCTTCCAGTTCAGCTGTACGCTCCTGAACCAATTCCTCAAGATGATAACGGTAATCATTCAGTTTTATATTTGCCTGGTTTAATGAGTGCGAAAGGCTGTATGCCCTCAACGAAGCGGTTACTGATGTTACCAGCTTTCTGGCATTAAATTCTGTTTTTGATTTATAATCATTTATATCGTACTTGACGATCACTTCCTGTTCCGGTGCCTGTCCCGGCTGACCTGTATTGAGTACGATCTGAACGATATTGTTTTTCAGCTCTTCACGGATATATCTCACAACTTCAAGGCCGGCATCATCGGTTTCCATCACCACGTCAAGCAGTATAAACGCCACATCGGAATTTTCACGAATAAGCTTTTTTGTTT
>JAQYVL010000167.1 GCA_030145525.1 Desulfobacterales bacterium | reverse complement strand
AAGATTTCAGAGACTCCGGGGATACATCAATCACCTCAATTTTTGACCGGTTTGAATATGTAACACCTGCAAAAAGAAAGTAGTCCGAACTTCCCGTGGTACTGGTCAGCATATGTGAGATCAGGCCGCCTGTACAGCTTTCAGCGACACTCAACGTGGCATTCCTTTCGCACAGCAATTTGCCTATTTCATCAGTCATGGACTTTCCTGCTTCCGAATAAATCCATTTGCCGACTTTCCGAATAACCCACATACATGCTTTTTCAATTTTTGCATGGACATCCTCTCCGCTTTCCCCGGAGCCGTAAAGTCGAATCTGAATTTCAGGAAAGCTGGCCCTCAGTCCAAGTCTTATTCCGGGGAACCGCTGCGGCAGCCCTTTTAGTTTCTCTCCGACCGCAGATTCCGGCAGACCGAACAGTGACATTTTTTTTATCAAAAAAACCTTTTTCTCATTTTGGAACAATTCCAGAATTCTTGGCAACACATATTCCGATAACATATATCGCATCTCGGACGGTACACCCGGAAGGCAAAAAACCATACACCTCCCAACCTTTTTTGAAAATCCCGGGGCCGTGCCTACCGGATTGGGTATGCATTCAGAGCCTTCCGGTAGCATTGCCTGCTTTTTGTCGGAAAGATTTTTCAACCGGTTTAGGGACCGAAAAAATTCTTTGATCGATCTGTCCGCGTTCTCATTAAAAATAAGTTTTACCCCGGCCGCCCTTGCGACTGACTCTGATGTTAGGTCGTCTTCCGTAGGGCCCAATCCACCAGTTACAATGACAATATCCGAACGGTTTCCGATATCTTTGAGTGCGGCAGTGATATCATCCGGATTGTCACCGACGCAAGTCATTCTGGCTATGACCATCCCATTCTCAACCAAACGGCCTGCAATATATGCTGAATTACTGTCAATCAAAGCACCGGTCAAAATTTCATCACCGGTAGAAAGAATTTCTGCAATCATTATTCTCCCTTTTCTATCTTCCCACTTTTGAAGCTCTCCTTTGAAGGTATCCATCACGAATTGATTCGTAAGGGTCAAAGGCGGCCTCTTTTATGGTTTCATAATCACCAATTCTAAATGATATATCGTTTATCTTTTCAAATGCCCAAACCCCGGTCGATAGCTGAACAGGTTCAAGATAATATAAAGGGTTCAAAAACATGTCCCCAAATCGCCCTGCCGAATCCCGAACAGTAGAAGGCCCAAGAAAAGGCATGATGATATACCATCCATTATCAACCCCCCATACACCAAGTGTCTGCCCAAGATCTTCATCCTTTTTATTAAGATCGTGAAAAGCTTTTGCCGGATCCAGGAAACCCAGAAAACCGATGGTGGTGTTGGTTAAAAACCGCGCGAACTCTATTTCAGCATCGCCTCCCTTCCCTTGAAGAAGACAGTTGACAAATCGGGTCGGTGTCGAAAGATTTAAAAAAAAATTCTGTACGCCTATGCGAACCATATCCGGCATAATTGCTCGATATCCCCTTCCTATCGGTTTCAAAATCCAGAAATAGAATTTATCGTTAAAATGGAACATAACGTTATTCCAGGGTTTAAGGGGATCCGAAGCATAAGATTCAGACTCATCTTCCTCATCTTCATACAAATAATCCGAATCTTCTTCTTCAAAATCTTCATCATCGGATTCGGTAGAATATGTTGGGGAATGATTATTTAACGATTCAGCAGTGACTTGAGATTGACGATCCAATCTGCCTGAAGCATTTACGGAATCTTCTGCCGATTGCGCAATGGAAACTCCGTCTGCTGAATTCAGCCAGAAAAGAAACAGAAGTAAAATGGGGAAAAAAATTTTCATTGAATAGTCGAAGGGAGAACTCAGGATGAGATTTTATCTTGTTCCCGCTGTTCAACTATCTTTTTTCGCATGCGATCGATAAGCTGATCAGGAGATTCCTTTCCCAAAATTTTCTTAAACTGGGTTCTGTAATTTTTCACAAGACTTACACCCTCTATTATTACATCATAGACCTGCCATTTTCCCTTTTTCCTGAGCATTCGGTAGTCAAGCGGTATTTCATTATTTTTTCTGGGAATTTTTGTCTTAACCAGAGCCTTGATGTCACTTATCTTCTCCTGCGAAAGGAAAATAACATTTTCACCCTGATATGAATCCCTAATTTTTTTGAAATATGTGTATCCCAAAAAATCCGCAAATGTTTTTTCAAAAACCTGTCTCTGCTGAAGGTTGAATTTTCTCCAGTTTCGCCCGAGGGCCCTTTTTGAAATCTCATTAAAGCTGAAGATCTTTTTAATAACGGACATGACCTCCATTCGCTGCTGATCTTTCATAACCAGGTCATTGTATTTCGGGTCTTTCAATATCCGGATAGCCTGTTCAATGGGGCCACGCAAATCATCCATAGGTTCCGCGGCCTCTGCAGACAAAGAGCTTCCCATTATTAAAAGAATTGCCGTGGCCAGAACAGAGTATCTCATAGCCCTCCAAATTTTTTATTCCATAGAGGAATAACAAATTTGTTTATGGTTCAATCAAACATCGCCGAAAACATATTTGCTTATTAATTCTTCCAGGTCAACCCCTGATTCCGTATCGGTTATCATATCCCCATCCTTGAGCAAAATATCCGATCCTCCCGGAGTAAACTTAATGAACTTATCTCCAATCAGGCCTGCTGTCTTTAATGAGGCGATAACGTCATCAGTAAGATCGATCCCTTTTTCGATCTTCATCTCCACAACAGCCACCTGTCGTTCCTTATCAAGCGAAATGTCAGAAACCTGCCCTACCTGAACACCTGCCATTTCTACGCTGGCGCCTTCTGTCAGCCCTGTTGCAGATTCAAATCGCCCATAGACCGTATAGGTATTATTTCCGAGAATCTCCATCTTTCCGAGATGAATTGTCAGGTATCCGACACAAATAATGCCTGCAAGAACAAATAAACCAACCACTGTTTCAGTTGAAACTTTTCTCATGTTTCCTCCCCGGACTGGAAAACAAGTCTATCTTTCATTTTATACTTGATGCGATGTTCAAAGGCAGACTGAGTCATACCACTCAGGTGAACGCTTATATCGTTAACAAAAAAATCTCCTGGAGTATAAAGACTTATCGAGTTGATCCGGTCCGATTTAACAGATACGAAAAGCATATCCCATATCCTTTCTGGATCCAGCTTTTGCAAGCAAATCTCCAAGTGTATCTCCCTTTTGAACTTCCATAAATCCGGCGGAGACAGCAAAACAAAATTCCGGATAGGGCTCGATGTCTACAAGTTCATTGCCGCTAAGTTCAATTGAAAGTCTCGTGCAAACGATCTTTGCTCTTTCAATGTTGCTGCCGGAAAGTATAATCATAAGCTTATTCAGCCCGCACCGGGAACAGGAATCAATAATGCGAAGATGTTTCTGTACATGGGTGGCAAAATCCTTCATCACGGTTTGTCCAGCCATATGCCCGATACTGCGATTTATTTCGTCCATGTTATCAATTGTCAGAAGAATAATAGAAAATGGAATGCCAAATCGCTGAAGCCTGTCCATCTCCTCATTAAATCTTTGTTCCCCTTGAACCTGGAGGCCCATGCCGGTCAGGTCATCCTGGAGGACTTCAATACCTTTAATAAATTCCTGAATGGCTGGATTCTGATCTGCCTGTATTTCATCAGGGGTCCCTTCAAAAATGACAGAGCCCTCGTCCAGCATAATTATGCGCTGGGAAATATAAAAAATATCAGGGATCGCATGACTTACAATGATACCGGTAAACCCCAACTGCTTCTGATAATCTGATATCATATGATGCACGGCATGCTTGCGAATCGGATCAAGACCGGTTGTCGGCTCATCAAAAAGAACTATTTCGGGATCTGTTACAAGTGCCCTTGCAAGTGAAACACGCTTTTTCATTCCTCCTGAAATTTGTGACGGGTATTTGTCATCAATATTAAAAAGCTCGAGCTGATCCAGTTTTTCTCTGACTTTCCGCCCGATTTCAGTTTTGGATAAGGAAGTTTTTTCCGTAAGAGGCAATGCCACATTATCAAATACTGTCATTGAATCAAATAAAGCGTTTCCCTGGAAAACATAGCTGACCTTTCTCTTAAACAAACGCCTTTCATCCCTTTTCATCTTCAAAAGGGGCATGCCCTTGAATAATACCCTCCCTGAATCAGGATGTAAAAGGCCGATAATGTGTTTCAGCAAAACACTTTTTCCTGTCCCGCTTTTCCCGATAATAGTAGTAACCTCTCCTTTGGAAATGCTTATGCCGACTTCTTTTAAGACATAATTGGACCCGAAAGATTTTACTACTTTCTCAAATTGTATCAGCGGCTGGGCCATAAATCCCTACAATAAAAATGAAGTCAAAACATAATCAACCATAAGAACCAGCACACAGGAAAAAACCACGGCTGAAGTGGTGGCCATACTGACGCCTCTGGCACCAAACCCCTCTTCCCGCAGATGAACATAGTATCCTTTGTAACAACAGATTGTTGCGACTACAATGGCAAAAACAACCGCCTTGATAAACCCGCCTGTTATATCCTTCATCATGACATTCGATTCAATCCGGGAAAAATATGCCCCGGGATTGATTCCAAGAAGTACGGATCCGGTGATATATCCTCCGTAGATTCCCACAACATCAAACATTGCCGTCAAAAGGGGCAGGCTGATAATTGCAGCCGCAATCTTGGGACTGATCAAAAAACGAATGGGATTGATGTCCATTGTATGCAGGGCATCAATCTGCTCTGAAATTCTCATAATCCCGATTTCGGCAGCCATAGCCGAACCAGCTCTTCCGATAACCATTATTGCCGCCAGAACCGGACCAAGCTCCCTGATCAACGTCAGCGCTACAGCTACTCCGAGAAGCCCTTCGGAACCGAATTTAACCAGGGTATAATATCCCTGGAGACCGAGAACCATTCCGGTAAATGTTCCGGTCAATATAATTACGAAGATAGACTGCGCTCCGATAAAGTAAACCTGCTTCGTAATTTTACTGATCTGAAGAGGATAGGAAAAAATAAAACCAAAGCCCTTTAAAGAGAAGATAGCTATTTTACCCATCTCGCGAATGACATGCGTCGGGAATGCCCCGAGTCGGGAAAAAAGCGTATTCAAAAAAGTTAAAATTGGCATCAGGAGGTTCCAGTATAATTCAATTATTGCGCTTCGGTTTGATTAAATATTGGAACTGGTTCTAACATATTTATCCATTTAATTAAACCTATTTAATTGGGGGATTGAATGATTGGGGAATTGAGGAATTGAGGAATTGAGGGACAGGATCATATTTGACCCCGCCCGGCTTATAAAACTTCAATCCGCGATTACCTTAATTTTTGCCTGCGATCCTTTTCACTTATTCGCCGGTCTTTACCTGATCGTCTTTCGGGCAGATAAACAGCATATGAGTATGAGCGTCTGTCAATTCCAGAACGTCTGCCCCCATTATCCATCTTAATCCTCATAAGCCATCTCCGACTTTCTTCTCGAAAAACAAGAAAGGCAGGCATCAGGTGATGCCCGCCTCTAAAATTTACGAATCGATTATATATAGAATTATTTTTGAGAATTATTTTTGACTCTTTTTCTACGAAAAACTGCAAGGCCAAAAAGGCCTGACCCCAGAAGTATCATTGTGCCAGGTTCGGGGACGTTATATTCTACTCCACCAAAGGCATACGTAAGATTATCAATCGTGTAACTAAATGAAAGGGCACTCGCCAGTAAAAAAATCTTTTTTCTCATTAGTCTGTCCTTATAATCATATTTGCTTTTTCGTTAAATGCTTGGATTGGGCGTGTTTTCTTTTAACATATTTCACGCAAATTCTTTGACGATTTCTACGTTTCCGTTCTTAAGGAAAAGCAACTTATATGCCACAACACTCATAAAAATTATTTTTGCAAAAAACCATTTTAATAATAAATAGTTAGCCGTATATTCCATTTTTAACCAGTTGAAACAACTTGATTATACAAAAAACAGGAATGTCCTTTCGTAAATGTTTGTTTCTATGATAAATATTGGATCTGAAATTTTTCTGAACCCGGAACAACTTTCATGCGATATGTAAAAAAAGTTATATTTTTATGAAATAAATTTCATATATTTTTGTGTGTTTTTTTTCGCACTTCACCCGGATGTAAAACCCCCCAGACAGGAAACAGGAAGGTTTCATTGTACAAAAAAAGTCCGGAACAAAAAATGGCGCTTTCGCGCCATTTTTATCTGCTCTCTGCAAAACAGGAGGAGTCTCGAAATAATAACTGTTTTATTTTATATTCAGCTTTACTACTGAATCATAAGTTCTTTTTACTTCTGTAGTTTTCCAGCTCCTTTAAAATTTTATCCAGAAAAGCCCTTGAGTAAACCTTGTCGGCCAGCTTATCCCATACTCTTTTGGCTGCTGCGTCAATCTCCGCCATGTCTTTATCACTCAGCTTGATCGTTTTCATCCCATGCTTTTGAAAAGCGGCAAGGCACTTTGCTTCATATGGCCTCAGGTTCTTATCAATATACTCCCTTTCAAAGGTTCGTACTTCATATATCCTCAGCTCGATAAAATTCTGAATCAGCGGGTCCGGATATTTCCCGCGAAAGCGGTCCTCAAACGTTTTTCTCTTATATATCTGGGTTCCGGTTGTGTAGTAGAGGGGCTGCTCAATATAGTATTTGTCCTGAAGATAGGCCTGTGTACCCAGTACCCAGGGAGAGGGGCCGAGATGGGCGTTGACCAGACCCGTATTAAGAGATGCAATCACTTCCGGGACCGGTATTGGAATGGGACGAATTTTCAATTCATCGAAGATGGAAGTCTCCACATCACCCATCCATGTCAACATCTTCTGCTTTCTTAACTCGTCAAGACTTCTTGCCTCATTTTTCATCCAGATGTAAAAAAAGCCCGAATCTACTATAAAATCTATTAAATAGCCCTTCTTCTCAGCCTCTTCATCAATTTCTTTTCTGAAGGTTTTGATTACATGGTCGATCTCGTCATAATTCCGGAACAGACGCGGGAGGGAAAATACGGCAAGTTCCGGTATCGCCTTAAAGGTACCCTGGGCCGAACATCCGCAGCCATCCAGCTGCCCCATGTCCATCTTGCGGAGAATATCAATATCTTCTCCCATGACACCGCCCGGATATACTTTTGCTATAAGCTTTCCTTTGCTGATTTTCTTTAAATGCTTGTTGAGTCTTGTTTCCGGGAAAATAATCCATGGAGTCCCCTGGGGAGCCAGAGTTCCGGTTTTCAAGACAAATGGCTCCTCTAACATTTGAACAACTTTTTCCCATAGAATCTTATGCACCTTTTTCCCGGTTACGGAAGGCAGAAGTTTGGGAACACGCTTTAACATGTTCCCGATTTCATAGCGGGACATCTTGTGTTTTTCCATGCCCGCAAAAAACTGGTCTTTTACAATCTGGCCAATTTGTTTTTTACCAATGCTGCCCTGATCCACCATTTCTTTTAAATCTTGAATCTTCCGGCCCTGTTCTGCCGTCGGCTCCTCATTAGTCATAAGGAGTTGAACAGAGGTGCCCACAATATTTCGAATTTGTTCCTCGGTCATCTTTGCAGTTTCAGCATTGACAGGAACGGTGCCCATGATGAACACTAAAGCAGCAGTTAGAAACAGGATCAATCCAAGCCCGGTCTTTTTAACCCCAAAATTCATATTTATTCCTCCTATAGTAATGATGCTGGATCAATCATTTGACTTTTACTGAACAACCGAACCAGAAAAAGAGAGAGATCCGGTACATATGTAATTAAAAGAAGACCGATAACCGCAATAATAAAAAACGGAAGCGTTGCCACGACGATGGTGGGAAGCGGCTTATTAAATTTCAGGGAAGAAATAAATAAGCTCATACCTACCGGCGGCGTAATAAATCCAAGTTCGAGATTGGCAAGAAAAATAATTCCAAGATGAACCGGATCAATCCCGTAAAGTTTGGCTACCGGCACAATAATCGGAACAATTACCACACAGGCAGAGATGATATCCATCGCAGCGCCGACGATTAGCAGAAAAACGTTCAACAGAAGCAGAAAAGCAATTTTGCTTTCAATGTGCGCATTAATGAAATCGAATACCTTCATCGGAACTTCCTTGTCGATAAAGACATCCGTCAGGCCCAGCGCCATTCCCAGAATAATGACGATGGCACCGCCCATCTTCATGCTTTTGATAATAACCTGTCCGACATCTCTTATATCCAGATCTCGGGTAACAAGGAGCTGCACAATCAGAACATACATGGCTGAAATCGCTGCAGCCTCACCGGCTGAGAAAAGGCCTCCTATAATCCCTCCGATGATAAGAAACGGCAGGGGCAATTCCCAGATGATATCGAAAAACGAAGTTTTGACCTCCACCCAGGAGAACTTTCTCCTTGAGGTATGTTTTACCCCGACAACAGTCGTGTAACCTAAATTCAGAACAATACGGAGAAAACCGGGGATCAGCCCAGCAAGAAACAGATCTTGTATATTTGTCTTCGAAATCACCCCGTAAATAATAATCGGGAGGCAGGGTATGAAAAGGGTTCCCAATCCTCCGCCCATGGTGACAAGCCCCAGAGAAAATTTTTCAGGATATTTTTCCTCTAAAAGGGCAGGAAACAGAATCGCGCCAATGGCGACGATGGTAATTCCGCTGGCACCGGTAAATGCGGTGAATCCGGCACAGCAGAGAAGAGCAACCAGCGCCAATCCGCCGGGCAGCCATCCCAGCAGGGCATTGCTGAAATTGACAATTCTTCGGGGCGTCTTGCTCTCGGCTAACAGATAGCCTGCAAAAATAAAAAGCGGAATTGCAACCATCGCAGGCGCAGAGGTAATCCTGAAAAAATCAGTAAACAATGTGGCGGGACTGACTTCGATGACAAAATAAAAAGCGGAAAGAGCAATACCGCCGATAATGATAAAAAGAGGAATGCCGAAACCTGCAAAAAAAAGGAGTACGATTGTAATAAAAGTCATCATTCTGCTTCACCCCCTTCAGGCCCTTTTATGGCATCGTTCATGTGGCCAAGGAATAAAAGCAGAAATTTAAATGTCATGACAATGAACCCAATCGGGAATATGGTTGTAAAAACCCACTCCGGGGCATTGAGAGCATCCACAACACTTTCTGAAGCGATCTCTACGGAAACGAACTTCAGCGCGACCAGTGAGAAGAAAAAACAAACCGTGGTTGTCAGCAGGGTGAGAAAGGCTTCCAGATAGGAATCATATGGTTTGGGTGGGGGCTTTGTGCCAAAATTAATGTGGATGTGGGCTCTTTCTGATGTGGCAATGCTGGCACCCAAAATCGCGACCCATAACACGCACATCCTTACCACTACATCCGCCCAGATAAAACTGAAGTTGAATAGATTCCGCATGATGACCTGGCTGAATGCGAGAGTCATCATCAGCATTAACAATAAAATTACGGAGAAACATTCAATCTGGATTATGAAAGCTTGTATTTTCTTTAAAAATTTCATTTTTCAAAACCCTATACCGTAATAGATAACCGATATCTCTCTGCTAGTAATGAACCTGAGAAAAATATAAAAATGAATGAAATTCAATGTATTCAAGCAAATATTTTTTGTCAAGTTCTTTAATACCATTTGACTATACATTTAATTTATATATTAATATTTGTATTTTAACGAAGGCCGTGGTAAGCAATCGATATTTTAAATATAGAATTTCATTCGCTGGCTGTTCTAAAATATATTATAATTCAACATGCCGTTATTCAGATGTTTATTATTGAGGATAACCAAAATAAATGGAGGCGCTTTTATGAATGGAACTCACAAGTTAACAATCACCATACTTTTTTTTATCATTCTGTTGTTTGGCATCAGCGGCTGCACAAGCTTTAAATCCAATCTGGTAGTCGACTCTTCAAAACTGGCAGGTGCCAATATAGCGGAGGCCGCAAATCAAAATTCCGATTTTGAAATGGTCCGTGATGGCATGCCGGGCGGTATTTTGCAGATGGACGGGTTTATTAAAATGGCTCCGGATGATAAGGAACTCCTGCTATCAGCGGCTGAATCAAACAGCGGTTATGCTTTCCTGTTTGTCCAGGATAAGAATAAACCCCGGGCAGCAAAAATATTTAAGAAGGCAAAAGAATATGCATTCAGAGTCCTGAAACAAAACCCTGCGTTCGAAGATGCCTGTGATAAATCCAAAGAAGAGTTTGTCGAGGCCTTAAAGACGTTTGGCAAGGAAGATGTGCCGGCTTTATATCTGGGGATGAACAGCTGGCTGTCATATATCGGCCTTGCAAATGCAGAAGATCCTGCACTCCTTATGAATTTACCAAAGGTTGAGGCCATGATGGACAGAATACTGGAACTGGATGAGACTTATAAATACGGTGCTGTTCATGCAGTGATTGGTACGTATCATGCCGCAAAACCTGAAATTTTCGGGGGGAAGCCGAAGGAGGCAAAAAAACACTTTGAAAAGGCGTTTGAAATTTCGGAACGAAAATTTTTAATCTGGCACCTGCTGTTCGCAAAATATTATACAGTTCAGGTTCAGGACCAGGATCTTTTTATTGAAACACTGGAGGAGGCTGTTGAAGCACCCGAAAACCTTCTCCCGGAACAGAATTTTGCCAATGAGGCCGCCAGACACAAGGCAAAAGCTCTGCTGGAAAAAGTGGATACTCTCTTTTAAACATCATGCTCTTTGTGATTTGACAGAAAATTTATCATCGTCTATAGCTTGAGTACTGTAAATACAGGTTCTTAATTTTTTATACTTTTACCTTTATAAGTTCTGACCTTATATTAAGGAGGAGACATGAAAGCAAAAAGAGTATGGTTATGGTTTTTTGTTATCGCGGTTTCATTTGTATTTCAATCCTGTATGTTTTTCACAACACCACTCTCCGTTTTGAAATTAATCGGCGCTGCCGATAAAGGTGATGCGCAAGCCGTAAAAGAAGAACTCAGCGGAGGAACTGATGTAAATGGCGTAATTACAAGCAAAGGGGGCGTCAGCGCACTCCTCGCAGCTGCCTCCAAGGGATATGTGGATGTCGTCAAGGTGTTGCTGGAACATGGTGCGAATGTAAACATAAAAACCTTATCAGAATTTGAAAACGACGAAGGGGACACCGTATATATCGGGACCACTCCAATTATAGGTGCCGCGGCAAAAGGTCATCCAGAGGTGGTCCAGGTTCTGCTTGATTACGGCGTGAACCCCAATTCAGCCAATGCAAACGGAAGCGGCGCACTTGGAGCAGCCACTGCATTTGGTCGCACAAAATGTGCCGAGCTGTTGATCGACACAGGCGCGGATGTAAATGCAAAAACCACTAAATTTTTTATATTTCGGGGAATCAATGTTTATGTGGGGGCCAATCCAATTACCGGCGCCGCATATAACGGACATTTGCCCTGCGTCAAGCTGCTGCTGAAAAAAGGCGCTGACCCGAATATTTCGAATGTAAAGGGAGTTACTCCTATATTTGCATCGGCTGCACAGGGCCACACCAAAATCTGCGAAGCCCTGATCGACGCCGGCGCCAATGCGAATGCACAAATTACGGAGACTTATATTTACAAAGAGAACAATACACTGGTCGGAAATACCCCGTTAACCGGTCCAAGCTATTTTGGCCATTATAGTACGGTTAAACTCCTTCTTGAAAAGGGCGCTGATCCAAATTTACCGAGCAGCGTCGGCACCACACCCATTTTCGCTGCAGCGTCAAAAGGCCGTTTAAAAATCTGCAAACTTCTGATCGAAAAAGGTGCGGATGTAAATGCGAAAACCACCAAAAAATTTACCTCCATCGTTGATGGCCCGGAAATTCAACCCGGCCTGACCCCCCTGATAAGCGCTGTCGCCAGCGGCAAACCCGAAATGGTCAAGCTGCTTATCGATAAGGGTGCGAAGGATGGAGACGACGCTGCCCTGCAATTTGCGAAGCAGAAAGGCGAATCAGAGATGATTGATATCATAAAGGCTGCGAAATAATATGGAGCATTTCATCTAAAACACGTATTTCATATCTTAAACCGAACGGCCCTT
>JAQYVL010000166.1 GCA_030145525.1 Desulfobacterales bacterium | reverse complement strand
TGACCGTATACGCTGATCGTTTTTTTCTGCTGCTCTTTGATAGCACTGATAGAGCTCCTCTCTGTCCGAAGAGCTTTCATAACATCTTTTCAGATCATTGTCTGATTTTTTTCTAACTGTGGAGTAGCAGTGACGCTCTGATTTTAAAGCAAAATCTATCATATCTGTTACCTCCTTTTCTATATCTGATACCCTTTTTCAGCTCATTTGGCTTTATAATGGGAGAAAAAGGATGAATATTCAGCTGTATGTTATTATTACAGCCTTAGGATAAGGCACAGGCAAGCAATGTCAACATCTGATGGCTTCGTAAAAAATCCAATTTCTGTGTTGCGATTCATCCCTCGTCACTGCGGAGTAGGCTAACTACACCTCATTCCTCGGGATTCGCGCGCCTTGAACTTGATTTTTTTACTTTGCCATAGAAAT
Organism: Desulfobacterales bacterium; assembly: GCA_030145525.1. Classification (GTDB taxonomy): domain Bacteria; phylum Desulfobacterota; class Desulfobacteria; order Desulfobacterales; family SURF-7; genus JAQYVL01. The sequence continues at coordinate 9,576 of JAQYVL010000166.1, read as the reverse complement.
TTTGACTTTTAACGAATTCCTGATAGAAGCCGAAGGTGGCTGATCGGCAGACAGAAGTTTACGTGTTCTCTAAAATTTTACTGTTTCGGGCTTTTTCCAGTGTTTCATCAAACTGCGGTCCGAGATCAACACCCAGCTGGTCCAGGCGCTTTTGAGCCCAGAGCCCCACGTTCCGGTCGTCATTGTAAAAGTTGTTTCCTTTAGGGGCGTTGGGGTCGAATTCAGCGACGCGCTGGGCATCTGTTTTGTGAACCGAACAGCTGGAAAGAATCCGAATGATCTGCAGGCTTCGGCAATGTCGGCAGGAGAGATTTTTTTCTTCATCCGGCTTCAGGATCAGGGCACTCATGGTGCCTTTGCAGGATTCGCAACGGTATTCATAGATCGGCATAATCAATTCCTTATAAAATAAAATTATCCATGAAGCTAAGCTCCCCTGAACTATCTGGGTTTGAAATCCGGCATTTCCTTTTCCCGGTCCCAGGTCCGGTCGGACACTCCCATTTTTTTCATTTCGTTTTTTTTCACCCTAAGCGTACCGGTTCTGGGAATATTATCCACGATGTCCGCGTATCGGGGTACCATAAAATAAGCCATATTTTTCGCGCAATGCTCCATAAGAGCTTTTAAATCTATAGTTTCATCGGGTTTGGGCTTCACCCAGATCATGACTTCATCTTCGCCCAGTTCGGAAGGGACTCCAAAGGCCGCGCATTCGGCAACGGCCGGATATTTTTCCACCATGTTTTCCACCTCGAATGAAGAGATGTTTTCCCCCCTGCGCCGCATGGAATCGGTTTTTCGATCGACGAAATAAAGATTATTGTCCTTGTCGGCATAAAAAAGGTCACCGGTGTATATCCATCCGCCGCGGACCTTTTTTTGGGATGCTTCCGGATTTTTATAGTATTCCACGGAACCTTTTTTTTCATCCATCACCTTGGTGATCAGTTCTCCGATTTCTCCCTGCTTCACATCATTATCGTCATCATCCACGATCCGCCATTCCTGGCCTGTCACAAACTGCCCGATGGAACCAACCGGTGCGGTGCCGAAATTAAAGGTCAGAGCGCCGCCGCCATCCACTGCGCCATAGGCTTCCCAGATCTTCACGTTGAATCTTTTCTCAAACGCCTCCCAGAGGTTCGCAGGGCAGGCCGCGCTGACCACCAGCCGGACGGGATTGTCCGCGTCGTCAGGTTTTTCAGGCTGTTTCATCAGAATGGGGACCATGGCGCCCAATGCGTTGAAACTTGTTCCGTTGTATCGGCTGATCGAGTTCCAGAACCCGGAAGCGGAAAATTTTTTTCCCAGTGCAAACGGGAGTCCCCCTGCCATGGCAAAAGCCGGTGTCAGCATCAGGGCATTGGCATGAAAAAGGGGCAGGGTGGTATACAGGACATCCTGCGGCTGATATAAAACCGCGCTGAGCATTTTAAGGCCGGGTATGTTGGCATTCTGATTCCGGTTAACCACCCCTTTTGGGAATCCGGTCGTCCCTGATGTGTACATCAAAAAACTGAGAGCCGAAGGGGTGATGGTGTGGTCCGGTTTTTCAGCTGACGCCTTCGTCAGATCCTGAATATCCTGAACCCCTTGCGGCAGCGGATTATCCGCTGTACGGCGAACAAATATTTTTTCGACAGCACCCAGCGGGGTGCCGAGATCCAGAATTCTAGGATACAGCGTATCGTCCACAACAAGGGTCTTCACATCAGAATGCTCGATGATGTAGCGCAGGCCATCCCCTTTCAGGGCTGTATTAATAGGCACGCTGTAAAATCCTCCCCGCGGCAGGCCGTAAAACAGGTAAAGATATTCAACGCAATTGCCCATCAGTATGGCTGCTCCGTCTCCCGGGGAGGCTCCCTGTTCCGCCATTCCGTTGGCTGCCCGGCAGGTCATCCGGTCGAATTCGGCATAGCTGACGGTCAGGTCTTCATGAAAGATATATGGTTTGTCTCCCAGCGACTTCCCCTGGGCCTCAATGAGTTCTGGATAAAAATTCATCTCCGGCATTTCAGTCATGGATTCTTCTCCTTTTTATGATTCTTCCACCGGGCCTTTGACACCTTCCCGGAACCAGCTTACCGGACGGAATTCTCTCGGTACCATCCCCTCTTGTTTGAATTTCGGATAACCCAGAACCAGAGCGGTATTTATTTTCCATGGATCGGAAAGGCCCAGTTTTTCTTTGATCGCCGGAGCCATTTCAATGACCTGGGAGAAGCCGATCCAGCAGCAGCCCAACCCCAGGGATTTCGCAGCCAGATTCATATTCTGGCCGCATATTCCGGCCTGAATCTGAGGGCCGCCGATGGCGCGATCATCACATGCCATAAGGATGACTGCCGGCGCATCCAGGAAAACAGGGGCATTTTTAGCCGCAATGCTGCCGAGGCCTCCTACAATTACACGGGGATCCCACATGCCCGGTTTGGGATCAGCTGTATATACAGGCAGAAGCGTCTGGACCATGGTGTCATTCATGTACATGTTGTGCATCATGCTCAGAATCCCGAAAATTGCATCATTCATTTCATCTATCAGTGCTTTGTCGGTAACAACAATGAATTTCCAGGGCTGGCAGTTTCCGCCGCTTGGGGCGAAACGCCCCGCCTCCAGCACGCGCCTGATCAGGGGCTCCGGAACCGGATCTGTTTTGAAATTCCGTACGCTTCGCCGTTCCAGTATGTTTTTTTCAATAATGTTCCATTCGTCCGATTTGTCTTCCGCGTCTTTTGGTTCCAGAGGCATTTTAACCGGCAGGGGAAGGGGGTCTGTAGCAAAAAAACCTTCGGTTACTTTATAGGTGTCCTGGATGGAGATAGCATCTGTCGGACAGACGACCATGCAGTTGAAGCAGCTGAAACAGTCATGTTTTTCTTTCATTCTCGGAACTTCGTTCTCATCCAGCTCCCAGGCCCGGAATGGACAGTTTTGCAGGCAAAGCCCGCACTGGGTGCACTTTTCCGGATCCGCTGTCATGCTTCCCATGACTACGCCTTTTGGCCGGAAAATCGGCTCGACCTCTTCCCAGGTAATCTCGGAAGCCCCTTCTGCTGAGGGTGCTGCAGTCTGTCCCGCAGAGGCGGCAGTGACCATCCATTTGTTTTTACCGTCAGCAATTTTGTCGGTTCCAGCCAGAGCCAGTACTTCATTGGTGCCGTCCTCGATCATGGAGGCGCGGGCATCCCTGAAAATTTTCTCTATATGGAATTCCTTGCTGAGTCCATATCCGCCGAAGATCTGAACGGCCTGACTTGCCACCCGAAATGCGGTTTCCGTGGACATGATTTTGGATGCCATGGCATAGTGAACAGCCGGTGTCTGCATCTGCTTCATCTGGTTCATGTTGTATACCGCCACACGACGCGCCAGAGATCTGGCCGCTTCCACGGAGACAAACATGTCAAACAGAGCAAGCTTGATGTTTTTGTGATTGATAATGGGCCGGCCGCCCTGGACTCTGTTCTGGGCGTATTCCAGGGCTTCCTCAAAGGCTGCCAGGGCTGTTCCGGCAAAGCAGAGTCCCATCCCTCCATTGGCGCCTGTCAGTTGAAGGTTTGCCATATTTTTATAGTTGACCGGATCACTGGCCACCATCATGCTTTTGGGAATCCGGACTTTGTCAAAGAATATCTCTCCCTGATTTAACGCGCGCTGGCCGATTTTGTTCAAAGGTTTTCCGCGTGTTATTCCGGGCAAATCCAGGGGAACGACGGCGATGCCTCCGGACCCCATACCTTTGCAGGGATCTATCCCGAGAAACAAAGCCGCATACTTGGCGAAAGTTCCGTTGCTTACCCATGCTGATTTTTGTCCGTTAAGTATGTAGGAGTCCCCGTCTTTTACCGCTGTCAGGGATGGCGAACATTCCGGATTTTCGGCATCCTCTCCTTCAAACAAAATCCAGTCCGAGCCGTGATCGGGTTCGGTAATCGCCCAGCAGCCGGTCATGTTCGCTTCTTTGTCAGCCATAAATTTTCTTACCAGTTCCTGCATTTCAGGTTCAGGAGAAAGCATGGCCCATTGAAAAGGAATCGGGCAGCAGCCAAAACTGACTGCCAGATCCGGCGCAGCCCAGCCCATCAGCTCGGCTACAAGCGCTCCGCCGACCGCGTCAATCTCTTCGCCTCCGAACTCTTTTGGGAAATTCAGGGTGTGATATCCCAATTCAAAGGTTTTCCGCAGCACCTCCCACAGCACGGAGTCCTTTGCGATTACATCGTTCGGATCGGCCAGGCTGTCCAGATGGATGGCCGCGGGACGCCAAACCTCGGTTACAAATTTTTTGGTTTCGTTCCAAAGCGCTACATGCTCTTTGGTCAGATCTATATTTATTTCCCTCAATCCCATGACGCTCCTCCTTTAATGCCTGCACTGCGTTTTGGTTATAGCTGCCATCACAGTCAGCCTTAAAATGATCGGTATGCGAAAGTTATCTGCCCGCGAGAATCGACTAATTCAAGTTTTAACAACCGGTTATGGATTCTTTCAGATGGGGAAGCGTGAACAAAAAACAGATTATCTCAACCCAAATATTGAATCAAAACGGAAGTTTTGACCATGGATATAATCAATCCTCAAGTAAGCAATTGCTGAAAATTTTAATAACGTTATTTATGTGTTGGATCGCACTAAGTAAGTGCTTACTTAGTTTCTAAATGCTTGTCAAGTGTTTTTTCGAAGGTATATTGACAGTCTCGTAAAAAGCCGGGTGACGGCGCTCGCGCTGCTATTAATGTAAATAACTTTTAAATTTGAGCAGTTAGATCGTTTATACAAATTTTAGTTATTTGGAAGTCAAAATTCTGATGGTAAAGAAAACGAGCGTTCGTTCTATTTTTCTTGACATAATTTTCAACTTTATATTATGCAGATCATATAACCGGTTTCAAAACTTTTCCTCCGGCTCAATCTCTTTGATGTTGGGCCGAGGGTTCAATTCTCAAAATATTCACTTTGTTACAATCATCTATGATGAAGAAATGATGAAAAGAAGGAGATAAACATGACACAAAAAACAGTATATGGACAGCTTGCAGAAGTAATTGGAGCCGGAGAGTCACCCATCGTTCCTGAGATTTTCAGGATGCTCGCAGATGAGAAAGAAGCAGCGGTTTTACTTGCCGCTTCACCGCCGGCTACTGTTGGTGAACTTGCGGACAAAACCGGTATGCCTGAGGGTGATGTGGAAAAAATGATGGACCCTTTGTTTAAAAAGGGGCTTCTTTTTATATCCGGCAAACCAGGGGAAACCCGGTACTACCGAGTCCGAAACCTTTTTCAATTCCATGATGCAACGATACTTACAGAGGGTGTTTCCCAGGATTTCTATGATCTCTGGAAAAAGTACCATCAGACGGAATTCAAGACGTTTTTCAAGAACGTCGAGTCAATCCTGGACAAGTCGGCAGTGCGCGTAATACCGGTTAACATCGCCATAGATTCCGGTACCCGGATCGCGCCTTTTGAAGATATAAAAAGATACGTGGAAGACGCGCAAAATCTGGCGGTAACCAAATGTACATGCCGTGTGGTTGACGGCTCCTGTGGAAAACCGATTGAAGTCTGTATTCAGATTAACCGTGCTGCCGATTATACACTTCGGCGCGGCACCGGGCGAAAGCTCAGTAAAGAAGAAGCGATTGAAATGCTGAAAATGTGTGAACAGGAGGGGCTTGTACATACTGTATTTAACAATCGGTCTTTAGGACATGTAATCTGTAACTGCTGTGACGACTGCTGCATAAACTGGCCCGGCCCCAGAACATCGGCTGTAAATTTCGCTGCTCCCAGCCGGTTTGCAGCCGTGGTTGATTCTGAGCTTTGTTCGGGTTGCGAAACCTGTATTGACAGGTGCTATTTTGAAGCGGTCACCATGGAAAATGGTATCGCAGAGATCAATGAAGAAAACTGCATGGGTTGCGGCCTCTGTGCTGTAACCTGTCCGGATGAGGCAATAGTCTTATCCGAAATCCGAAATGAGGATTTTGTCCCTGAATAGTTACATCTTCTTACAATCATTTTAAAATCCGGCACCCAGGAAAGAATCGTAATGAAAGTACTGGTAGAACAATTAAATGTATTTGCAGATGACAGAGGATTGGTTTTCGAACCGCTTAAATCAGAAGCTTTCAAGCTGCAGCGCAATGCTCATGTCGTCATCAGCCTGCCGGGAGTAGTAAGGGGAAATCATTATCATAGATTCGGGACAGAAGTTGTAGCCGTAAAAGGCCCTTCCCGTGTATGTTTCCGGGAAGGGAAGGCAGTCCGCGATGTTGATGTTCCTGATCAAGAGGTGTTCCGGTTTACCATCCCGCCCAATGTTTCTCATGCAATCCAAAACACAGGAAAGGAATCAGGAATTCTTATGGCCTTCAACACCATTGCTCACGATCCTGAAAATTCAGATACAGTTGAGGACACTCTGATACCGGTGGAACCGGTTTTAATAGTTTCTGATAAAAAATAAAGATTTCCCATAGAAATAGCCATAGATTTGAACAGGCTCTTAGTGGTGCGAACTGGAAAAAATCACAACCTCTGCGGCTTATTGAAATTCTGTGATCGGTAAATTAAATTTCAAAACACCCCTTGGGATTTTTTTCCCAAATCACCAAAAATGAAAAAAACACTATGTCTGATAATATGTGATCAGATCCCAAAATGAGGTTTTGGGGCTCACAAAGATGAATCTGCAATTTTAGGGCAGTATAATTTGCTTTGATTTTGAAAGGGAGCTCTTAACTTGCTAAGTGTCATTAACTATGCGGAAGCCTATAAAGATGTAATTCATGAAGATGCTATTAAATTCGGTGGTATTCCCAAAGGTTGCTGCCGGACCTTTTGTTCGAAGCTCCTACAGAGTCCAGGAATTATCCGGTCTTTAAGCGCATTTTTCCTTGAACATGCCGGCTGTGCTGATTTCGATATAGGATGCCCCTTGTTTGACTCCAAAACTTCCTGCAAGAACGATAATCAGGTCCTCATCCTTGAACCGCTTTTCATTGATCAGCTTGCAGATGGATTCTTTCAAAGGCTGGGCCGAAGTGATATCCATGGGCATATATTTGGCGAAAACACCAAAGGATAAAGAGAGCTGGCGCACAACCCGTCTGTCATAAATCAGGGCATATATGGGATTGTCCCCCCTGTAGGCGGCAAGCTCGCGGATGGATTTTCCTGTCAGGGAATCGGCCACAATACCTTTGGTACTCAGCCTTAAAGCAGCCTTTACAGCGGATTTTGCAAGATATGCCGTAATTTTATTCTCAAGGGTATAGGGCACATCCACATAACTGCTTTTTTTGCTTTCAACTTCCCTTGCAATCTTTGCCATGGTCATGACCGCTTCTTCAGGATATTTTCCATTGGCGGTTTCCCCTGAAAGCATCAACGCGTCTGCATGATCCAGGCAGGCATTGGCCACATCCGACACTTCGGCCCTGGTTGGGCGCGGAGAGTCTATCATGGAGTGCAGCATCTGGGTTGCAACAATGACAGGCTTTCTTTTCTCAATGCAGGTTCTTATAATATGTTTCTGGATCAGCGGGATCTGTTCCGTTGGAATCTCGACGGCCAGGTCACCTCTTGCAATCATTACCCCATAGGCATGGTCAAGGATTTCATGTAAATTTTCAACCCCTTGGGCGTTTTCAATTTTTGCAATGATTTTGATAGGAGATTTTTTCTTATCCAGAATATTCTGAACAGCAATCACATCCTCTTTGTTTCTAACAAAAGAATGGGCAATAAAGTCAAGATCATTGTCTGCTGCGAAGTCAATAAACGCTTTGTCCTTTTCGCTCAAGGCCGGCAGTTTTACGTGAACCGACGGAATATTAATACTTTTCCTTGGATTGATAATATGATCATTCTCCACATAACAGCTTAAATATTCATCATCTTTTTCCATAACCGCAAGAGCGATACAGCCGTCATCGATCAATATGGAGCTTCCAACAGGCACATCCTTGACAAAATGCTCATAGGAAACATAGATGATATCATCATGGGAAGTGTTCCCGGGAGCGCCTTTAATTCGTATGGTATCCCCGCATTTGACAAAAAGGGGTTCTTCACTATTGCAGGTTCTGATTTCCGGGCCCTTTGTATCCAGGAGGATACCGATTTCATTCGACACTTTCCGTGTGTTCTGCACCACCTGAAGTGCATCATCATGGGACATGTGAGCGGTGTTCAACCTGACAACGGTCATCCCTGACTTGTAAAGTCCCTCAATAAATTCAGGGGAACAGTTTAAATTAGAAATGGTGGCGACGATTTTTGTTTTCATTGGCATAAACAAACCTTCCCTTGCTGCATGTTTTAATGATAAAATTCTCAAAGGCCGTTTTTGCATCAAATGACGAAGACTTTAATCGGTAATCGAGATCACTTAAAAAAATCAGAGTATCTTGAAGTTCATTTAAAGAAAAATTTTCAGATTTTTGAAATATCTGGAAAACAGGATATGAATTTTGTGGATTGGATGCAAGCAAAAGATCATTGGATGCGCTTGTTTTTTCCTTGGCTTCTTTTAATACATATTTAAAGCAGGCTGTACCTTATAAAGATGCAAAACCAGATGCAGTAATCACAGTTCATATCTTTGGTGATTTCCAGGAATATCATCCTCACCTGCATATTCTCACCTCTGGTGGGTGCTTTTACAACGATGGCTTGCCCTACCAAAAATCATTAATTCATCTTTGTGAGTACCAAAAACAGCATGCCCAAAACGGGTTTATTGAAAATTTACATATTGCTGGAAAAAATCACAGATTCTCAGCACTACAAATTTGCTGAGACCGGAATATCAAATTTTCTGTATGTATGATAAATACATACACTCTATAATCGCATGCATGATTAATATTTTTTTAAGGAGTAATAACTATGAAAAAAAAAGTTTATAATATTGATGGCTTATTACAAGGTTTTCCATTTTCTCATGTTGTAGAGGCAAATGGTTTTTTATTCGTATCCGGAATGGTTCCGATTGATATTCAAAAAAATTTGTTGATTTTAGATGATATTAAAAAAGCAACAGAGTTGGTGTTAAATAATATTAAATTTGCACTGGAGAATGTAGGAAGCAAAATGGAGGATGTGGTAAAGGCTACAGTGTTTTTAAAAGACATGAACGATTTTGATGCCTTCAATGAAGTCTATGAGACCTATTTTAAGATCAACCAACCAGCTCGATCATGTGTAGCAGTAAAACAGCTTGCGGCCGATTTTCAAATTGAAATTGAAGTTATAGCTTGCAGGTAAAAGAGTTTAGATTATTTTATTAAATAGTTATGTAGAAAAGATGAAGGTATGAGCTGCTAATATTGTCAGATTGAGGCGCATTTCCCTACTTTAGATCTTCTTTGAGATCACTAAATATAGGCTTTCCGAGCGATTTTAATGAAAAATTTGTTGTTTCTGGAAAAAATCACAACCTCTGAGGCTTATTGAAATCCATGTGATCTGCAAATTATATCTCAAAACTCCCCTTGAGATCTTTTTTTCAAATCACCAGAAATGCAAAAATTTCAATTTCTGATAATATGTAAGCAAATC
>JAQYVL010000165.1 GCA_030145525.1 Desulfobacterales bacterium | reverse complement strand
AGTATATCAGGCATCGCCTCAAAGTTGCCGGAACGGAAAAAGAAATTTTTAAACCCGATGCGATCAAGGAAATTGCCCATTTTTCCGCAGGTTTTCCCCGGACGATCAATATCATTTGTGACCACGCGCTGTTAACCGGATATGTAAAAGGCATTCAGCGCATTGACGCAGAGATAATCAGAGATTGCGTAGAAGATCTGCGAATACCTCAAAAATCAGATCTCCGGAAAGAAGAGCCTGTTGAACAGAAAGCGGCGGAGAAAAAATCGGAAAAAGCACTAAAGGTTACTCCAAAAGATACGGTGAAAAATCAGAAGGGAAAGCCATTTTTTAAAGCCGCGGTCATTGCACTGTTTTTTCTCATTGTTGGATATGTTTATTATTTTGATGAAGCAAATGTCTTATCTGACCGGGTATATCAGGGGTGGAGAAAACAAAAAAATTCTATCAGCCATTCTTCAGTCAAAACGGCCGGACAACAAAATGAGATCGTGGTTTCAAGTGACCCGGACAGTCATTTTGTGCCTGCTGATACAGATGAGGTCCCCCTTGAAGAAGATGAAGAGTTTTCGGAAAAAAATACAAAAACAGGCGGGATGGAATATCCTGCTGACGATAAGAAAAAGGGGATGGCATTGGTTCGATATATAAAAAGCTCAGCAAAGGATAAAAGAGACCGGAAGGGGGCTTACGGAAAAAATGAAGACGGCAGCAGGCTGAGCGCCCAACGGTTAAGTGAGAGCATAAGGCAGAAAGAAGAAAAGGTTGCCGAGCTTACGTCCATATTGGAAAAAAAGCTCGTTATAAATTTCTCTAATAATTCAAATGAGCTGTCAGATAATGATGTGAGGAGGCTGAGCAGAATAGCTTCGGTTTTAATGCATTATCCGGATCTATCCGTTAATATAGTAGGGTATACCGATTCTTCCGGAGTATATAGCTATAATAAAAGTCTTTCTCGGTTCAGGGCCAGCATTGTAAAAAGCTTTCTGGTGGGAAAAGGCGTGCGCCGGGAGCAAATCACGGCGATTGGAATGGGTTCAATAAATCCGGTGGAAAGTAATGAGACCCCCGATGGAAGAAGTTCGAATCGTCGGGTGGAGATTGAATTTAACTACGATAGAGGCAGATAAATCAGGCATCTGTTTTTTCTAACGATCCCTAATGCATTCAAACAATACACGATATAATAAAATCATCCATTCAGCCATACATGTCGAATTCTGATAGAAACTCCCCAGACTTAAGGGTTATGTGCACAAATCAAAATGGTGTTTTGAGAAAGGCGATAGAATACTATAATCACTCAGTTTATTTCCGTTTTCCACTTTGGGTTCGTGTGAAATTTGTTAGAAAAAAGTATAAATTTCGCAGCCGAAGTACTATAAATGATTTGACAAAATCCGGCATTTGAGTATATTTATAATTAATTCCAGCGAAATAGATTATTTTTAAAGGATTACCAATTCTTTGTAAAGGACGTTTGATATGTCGACTTCTGATAATGAAACGAGTGTGTTTGATCAACTTGTGGGAATTATAAAAAATATTTCTAAGGATAAACAGCTCAAGCTGTTGGAGCTTTTGAAACAGTGGGATGAAAATGGAGAAAGATCACATCACCGTAAACCATGCCTGATTACAGTTGACTATTCCTCACAGGATCGGTTTTTCAGAGATTTTATTCAAGATATCAGTGCGGCCGGTATCTTTATCGAAACCAGAGAATTATTTAACGAAGGCCTGGATATTGGATTGACCTTTTCTATCCCGAATTCTCAGATTCCATTCAGGATTTTAGGTGAAATTGTCAGAACGACATCAAGGGGAGTCGCGGTGAAATTTAAAAATGTGACAACCTATCAGCAGGAAATTCTGAGCTCTCTTGTAAAAAAAATGTAATTCATTTTATCCTTTCAGGACATCAATCATCGTAAAAACTTTTCCAACCGCACCTTCCTTCCGTTTTTTTTCAAGGTATGAAATTGCGTCAAATGTACCTTTTGAATAATTATCTCTACCGTTTACATTGTGTTTGAATACGAATTTTACGGTCTGATCGTCGGAGACCAGAGAATAGGTATGCCAGGCGTGCCCTGATAAATATTCTTCCGGTATTTTCCATTCGGTTTTTTGCTTATCCGGATCTCGCTCCTGAATAATTTCATCTTTGGAAAACGGAATGCCCAGTCTGTTAAAGGTTTCCACCATTGCTTTTGCGGTCCCGCTTGTGTCTGCCTTGCCTTTTTGATGGCTCTCCCGGATTTCAAGAGAATATCCTTTAAAGAGGTCCGGAAAGGTATTCGCGGCATATTCCATCATTGCCTGAAAGCCGACAATCTGTTTGGTCATGTTTGGCGCGATGACAGCCGGTATGCTGGATTTTTCAACCGTATCACAAAGGCGTTTTCTGTCTCCTCCTGTTGTTCCCATGACAAAAGGAAGTCCTTCTCTGCAGTAAAAGTCCGCGTTATCGTTTACTGAAGAGGGGTGCGTGTAGTCAACAGATATGAATGGCGTATTCTCCTTTATGATGCTCCTGATCGCATGATCGCGCTCATCCGGTCGGATCAGGCTTATATTCATGGATTCCAGATGGAAAACCGTTTTATTGATTTCAGGTCCAGTGAGAGAGAAGGGGAGGAGTTCAAACCGGTCATCTGAAAGCGCATTGCCGGCAATGCTGGCGGCCACATTTCCGGGGATGCCGTTTACCATGATTTTAATTCTGTTCATGTCAATTTTGTTCATCAGGTTAATTCTGTTCATCAGGGCCCTCTTATTCTATAATTGTTTGTGCAATTGATTTTAAAACAGGCAGCTCATTGTTTTCAAGCTTTTTCAGATAGTAGTTAAGGGATTTTGCCGCTTGAGGGATATACTGCTCAAACCATTTTTTTCCTTTTACCCGGCTCAGAAATCCGAATGCCCCCAGAATCTGGAGGTTTCTTGTGAGAGCGCAGTAATGATATCCTTTCAGAAATTTTTCTTTGTCAATCGTCATTTTTTCTTTCAGTTTTTCAAAGCAGAAGTCCGCAAGTTCCATCTGATCCTCAAAAGGAAGTTCTACATAGGGGTCGATCAGGAGGGATGCCAGATCATACTGCAGCGGCCCCATGCGGCCGCCCTGAAAATCGATGAAATAGAAACGGCCTTTCTTTATCATGATGTTCCGGGATTGAAAGTCACGATGCATAAACCCATTTACCGCATAGGCAAGGGCCATATCTGCAAGATAGAAAAAATCATCCGCCACGGTTTCAAAGGAGAGCTTCTTTTCAAGATATCCATTTAAAAATGCAGTCTGAAAATATCTGCACTCTTTTTCAAGTATAAGCTCTCTGTCGTAGGCGGGCGTTTGAAATGTCATGGAAGGATTAAAATTCTGTTTCCCGTTTTGAGACATCTGGATAAGAAGTTCTATTAACTTTCTATAGATGTCGATGCGCTCATTTTTGTTATGCGTTTTGTTCACCAGATCCTGCAGGTGGAGATCCCCCAGATCTTCCAGGAAAGCCATGCCTGAAAAGGCGTCATGAAGATGGATTTTGGGGACAGGTATGCCCTTTTTCTTAAGATGCCGGCCGATAGCAATGAACGAGTCAACCTCGCAAATGCTGGTGTTATCCCGGATGCCGTGGTCAACAAGAATCAGGGTTTGCTCACCGGAACTCAAACGGTGCCATTTTCGATCAGACCCGTCTCCCTTGAGTTTTGTAATTGTTATTTGCCCGGAAGCCGATTCGGGAAACGCTTTTTTGAATGCTTCAGGTGCGGCTTTTTCAAAAACAGCATCATTGTAAGCTTCAGGTGTTCCGATATCTCTCCAAAAATGATCTGTGATGATAAGCGCCTTTACTTTCCGGTTCGCGGAGATCAGGTTTCTGTACAGATCTATAACACTGTAAAAACAGTTATCCGGGATAAGAGTCGGAAGATCGCTGTCAATGACCTGAATTCCGGTAAATGCCAGTTTCGTATTTGCTTTCGAATCAGGGACTATGTCTGATTTGTCAAATCCGGTTATGAAGCCTTCCCCTGTTACGGAGACATTGTTGAATATTTGAAAGTCATGCAGGACAAGTGTTGCAGGATGAGTGTGGCCAAGATGGTATTCATACACATCTTTCAAGTCAATGTCGGTCAGGATATCGCTGTTGATCACCATAAAGGGCTGTTCGTCCCAGAAGTCGGATGTGTTTTTAATCGCTCCGCCTGTGCCTAAGATTTCAGGCTCATATCGGGTGGTCACAGAAATTCCGTAATTCTGTTTTCGGATAAACTCCTCAATCTGAAGGTGAAGGTGATGGGTGTTGATAACGATTCCTGTGCAGTCGGCCTTCATGAGATCCAGGATCGTCTTGTCAAGCAGCGGCTGCCCGGAAATTGGAAACAGCGGTTTGGGAGTATGGTTTGTAAAAGGCAGGAGTCTTGTTCCAAAACCCGCCGCAAGTATTAACGCCTTCATCTATTCCTGTAGGAGGTTCAGGTATTTCTGGATTCGCTCCAGGTAAAATTCTATTTTTTTCTGATTCCCGGCACTGTCCTTTTTGTCGGAAACAAAAAAAGAAACCGCATTGTTGAAACTTACTTTCGAAATTGATTCAATACGTTCGATTTCTCTTCTTTTGTGCATCCGGCTGCCCATGGACTGGATTTTTTTAAGCCTGTCTTTGGTATCGATGGAATCTTCCGGATATCGGGTATAAAAGGTTAAAACAATCAGATACGACTCCAGAAAAGTTGCCAGAAAGCCGGCAAAAAACTTTAATTTTCGAAATCCGGCCGAGGTGAGATTGTATGTATCCGGCAGGGTATGATGGGGAAGTATCATTCCGTCATCGATAAATGCTTTCAATGTTTTCCGCACGAAATATTCAGGAGTTTTGTCCGCATCAAAAGCAAATTCGTTGGCGAACAATTCTTGCAGAAATTTGTATTCAGAGCGTAGAGCGGAGGATGTAAATCGAAAAGAATCGGTTTCCAGGATAGAAAGAGCTGTAAAGGCGGCCGGTATAAAAAAGATAATACAGTTGTTTTTGTAGTAATCCAGGCTCGGCCTTTTGTTCTCGATGATTTTAAACAGGGCGTTTTCATTTTTAGGTTCATCAGGTTTGCTTGTTGCGGCGCCTTCAATAAATTTTCTGTCGATAAAGTTGTCCAGAACCTGATCAAAGGCACTTTTAGGATCTTTTTTAAGTGTATCGGCGAGCATGACTCCAATGACTTCAAGGTGGGCCATATATGTATCAAGGCAGGCATTGAGAAGATCTTTTGCAAACCGTTTCCTGGAAAGGTTAAGGAGCGCTCCGGCCATAACTCCGTGGGGGGTGACAACAGAGATATTATTGATGGAGTTCAGGAACTGCAGACCGAGTCTGTCGCATAAGACTTTCTGCTCATTTTTTGAAAGATTTTGAATTTTGATCCGGTTTTCATTCAGGTAATCTTTCAGAGAAATCGGGTCGCTGAAATTTATATATACCTTGCCATTACGGGCTTTAAGAGCTTTTCTTGCGTTGATGACCTGCTTCAGACTTTCCGGTTCCTTTTGGCCGCCTTCGATTTCATGGATGTAGGCCTTTTCTTCCAGAACACGATCATACCCGATATAAATGGGCACAAAGATAACATCGTCGCATATTCTTTTAACATGTGCATCAAGTATTATGGAAAGCAGGCCCAGTTTGGGCATCAAAAGCTTTCCGGTTCTGCTTCTTCCGCCTTCAATGAAGACTTCGATATTGAATCCCTCTTCGAGTATTTTATATACATATTCCGAAAAAACTTTTGAATAAAGGGGGTCCTTTTTAAACGTTCTCCGCAGAAAGAAGGCGCCGCCGCCTTTGAGAATCGTGCCAAGGGGCCAGAATGAAAGGTTTTTGCCTGCTGCGATATGAGGGCAGATCATATTGTTAATATGAAAAATATAGGAGATTATCAGATAGTCCAGATGGCTTTTGTGGCACGGAACCAGAATAAGAGGACCTCTTTGAGACATCCTTTTTACTTTCTGAAGCCCCTGCATGTCGATAATCGTGTCTTCGAACATAACCTTCAGAATTATTTTGACGGTCGTGGCTAATACTTTGATCCAGTTCTGGCTGTAATTGGCGGCAATTTCTTCAAGATATTCGCTTGCTTTTTTCTGAACCTGTCGAATCGGCTGTTTGTTGCTTTCCGCATTGTCGATAATGAACTTCTGGAACCTGTCGTTTGTGAGGATATTTTCTTTTATTTCGACCCTGGATTTCAGAATCGGCCCGATAATGCTCTGCCGATGACGGTTGATCCTTCTCACCAGATATCGTCTTAAATTAAAGGCCTGATGTTCAATCGTCAGACTTTTAATGCTCTCTCTTTTCAGAAAGTCTTTTACATTGACCGGGTCGCAGATTTCCACAAAAACTTTTTTGGGATTTTTCAACAGGGTAAAAAGTCGCCTGATTCTTCTGGGTTTTTCCTCTGAACCAAATATAATGTCAACAAGGGTGAGTTCCGAACGTCTTGGATTGTTGCTGTAGAATATAATCTGCGGAACAATATAAACCGGTTTGTCTATTTCATTTTGCAGATCAATGAGAAATCTCATTGGATCTGTTTTGGCCTTTACAAATCTTCGATAAAACCCTTTTCTATCGATCAGCGACACAAAACCGGATTTGTCGTTTGTGAGTTGATGTTTAAAATAGCCATTTTTAAACGGATTCGGCAGAGAGAAATTTTTCGAAAAATATTTCAGTTTTAAATAAAGAACCCTGAAGATTCTGCTGATGCGCTGCCAGGTGATTATCCTGTAGTAAAATCCGATTTCCGGATAGGGGAGTTTGAGCTGTTTGTAGCGGGTATAATAAAATAAAAAATCAAAATTGCTTTTGTATTTGCTGGCAAAAACAATGACTCCCTTTTCCTGAAGTTGTTTCAGTATGGATATCTGGGCGTTATTTATCTGTATTCTCGTCAGGAACAGTTTGAGCAGCGTCCTGGAGAAGAAGCCGATTTTTTGTGGAAAATGGCTGAGATAAATGTTTGTTTCATCTATTGTTTCCGGCATGGAAGCTCCCTTTCTCTCCTCCGGATTGTGTTTGATTCGATCTAGCATGGTGTTAAATCCGTATTTAATTGTCCGGCCGATGATCATGCCGTGAAAACGCTGGTCAGTTGTACGAATTGTGATTGGCCCTGTTTTTTGACAGATTCTGGAAAGGTTTAAACGCTAACAGATATAGAGATGGTTTGCAATACGAGATTGATCTGCGTGATGGAAATAGTCGGATCGGCAACCGGATGCGGGTTTTTTACGGCATGCAGGCTTTAAATATTATCCGTAATGATTGAAACGGGGTATTATATGCTTGCCATAACCAGTGGGTTGTGATAACAGTCCAAAATTCCATTTAGTTGTCTAACGGGGACGAGATGAAGAGTTATCTCATGGGATGAGATGAAGACCTCAGACGCATGTTAATCTGCGAATTCAAACGGTAAAAAGTCATTAGAACTATTTTTTTAAAATAAATTTCTATGTTAAGCAACGGGAGGTTTTTTATGAAAACACTAATCGGTGGAGCAATTGGAGCAGTTCTTGGAATTATCGGTCTTGCAATATGGTTCAAAGCATTTCTGCAATTATTGGCAGGCGTCATCCCTGCAATGCTGCTGCTTGGCGGAGGTCTGGCACTTTATCTCGGTTTTGACGAACTCAAGGACACCTGGAAGAAAGAAGGTGCGGAAGAAATTTCGGTCCCGGATTCGGATCAGTAAGACCTTTATATTTTAAAAAATATGAGTGTTATAAGCTCTTTTATTTAGAGGAACCTGCCCTGTATTTTTCTAAGATACAGGGCTTTTATTTTTGATGGCTTCGTAAAAAGCCCAATTTCTGTGTTGCGCTTCATCCCTCGTCACTGCGGGGTAGGCTAACTACGCCTCACTCCTCATGATTTGCGCGCCTTGAACTTGAGCTTTTTTCTTTGCCATCAATATTTTGATTT
>JAQYVL010000164.1 GCA_030145525.1 Desulfobacterales bacterium | reverse complement strand
TCTCCGGCCTGCTTCTGATGTTCCGGCAAAGAGCTTTCAATAAGGGTGATTGCCCTGGAAAGCGTCCGCCGGCTTCCTTCAAGGACACCCTTTTTATATTCCTCCACCAGATCCTGATTTTCCATGGTTTGCATACTCATTAACCGACAGACTTAAAAACCTGCAGCCAGAGGCGTTTGAAATTGTTCCGCCGACATACTACAGCTTCTCTTCAACCGCTGCAAGAACCTGGCTTGCCGAGTTTGTTATAGGTGTCCCGGGACCAAACACCCCAACCACACCTGCATCATACAGGAACTGATAATCTCCCGGAGGAATAACGCCTCCTACCACGACCAGAATATCTTCCCCACCGCTGGCCTTCAGAGATTTTATCAGTTCGGGAACCAATGTTTTATGACCGGCGGCCAGGCTCGATACACCGACAATGTGGACATCATTTTCAAGCGCTATTTTAGCCGCCTCTTCCGGTGTCTGAAACATGGGACTAATATCAACATCAAACCCGAAATCAGCAAAAGCGGTCGCTACTACTTTAATACCCCTGTCATGACCGTCCTGCCCCATTTTGGTCACCAGTATTCTTGGACGCCGCCCATGTTTTTCCTTAAATGCTTCTGTCCGCTTTCGAATGGAATCGATCACTTCATTTTCACCGTATTCAGCGGCATAAATACCCGAGATGCATTGGGTTGTGGCCACATATCGACCAAAAACTTTTTCCATTGCATCGGATATTTCCCCCACGGTTGCCCGATGGCGAACCGCCTCAAGCGCAACCTCAAGAAGGTTGCCATCTGATTCGGCAGCCCTGGTTATATCCTCCAGTGCCTTTTGAACCGCCTTATTATCACGTTTTTCCCGTATCTCCTTCAGCCTTGCCACCTGTTCATCACGAACAGACGCCGGGACTTCCCGAATCTCGAAATCGATCTCTTCTTCAACCTGATATTTATTGACGCCCACGATCACATCCATGCCCTGGTCGATCCTGGCCTGTTTCCGCGCTGCTGATTCCTCAACCCTCATTTTCGGCATCCCGGATTCAATCGCTTTTGCCATTCCGCCCATTTCCTCAACCTCATCTATGATCTTCTGGGCTTCTTTTATGATGCTGTCCGTAAGGCTTTCCACATAATAAGACCCGGCCAGCGGATCCACCACACGGCAGATCTGAGATTCTTCCTGAACAATTATCTGCGTATTTCTGGCGATTCTGGCTGAAATATCGGTTGGCAGTCCCACTGCTTCATCAAAAGAGTTTGTATGCAGAGATTGAGTACCCCCAAGAGTGGCGGAGAGGCACTCCAGTGTTGTCCTTATAATATTGTTGTAAGGATCCTGCTCTGTGAGACTCCAGCCGGACGTCTGACAGTGTGTTCTCAGCATTGTGGATTTGGGATTTTGCGGGTTGAACTGACTGATCATACGATGCCAGAGAAACCGGGCTGCGCGAAGCATGGCAATATCCATAAAAAAATTCATGCCGATTCCAAAGAAAAACGAAAGACGCGGGGCAAAGGTATCGATATCCATCCCGGTGTTCAGGGCTGCCTTCACATACTCAAGGCCGTCTGCAAGTGTAAAAGCTGTCTGTAAAACTGAATCCGCCCCCGCCTCCATCATATGATAACCGCTGATGCTGATTGTATTATACTTCGGCATATGTTTGGAACAAAAAGCCATAATATCGGAAATGATCCTCATGGACGGCTGCGGCGGATAGATATAGGTATTACGTGTTAAATATTCTTTCAGGATGTCGTTCTGAATGGTACCGGTAAGCTGCTCATGCTGCACTCCCTGTTCCTCTGCCGCAACGATATATGAGGCAAGAATGGGAAGAACCGCACCGTTCATGGTCATGGAAACCGACATTTTATCAAGGGGTATCCGGTCGAAGAGAATCTTCATATCTTCTACGGAGTCTATGGCGACACCAGCCTTCCCTATATCACCCGAGACCCTCGGATGATCCGAGTCATACCCGCGATGGGTTGCGAGGTCAAACGCAACAGAAAGCCCTTTCTGGCCTGCTGCAAGATTCCGCAGGTAAAATGCATTGGACTCTCCGGCTGTTGAAAATCCTGCATATTGACGAATTGTCCAGGGACGCCCGGCATACATGGTCGCCATTGGCCCCCGCACATAGGGCGGCATGCCGGGAAGGGTATTGACCCCTTCAAGGCCCTCAGTGTCCTCTGCGGTATAAAGCGGTTTTACGTTAATTCCCTCCGGTGTCATCCACTCCAGAGATTCGAGCGTTTTCCCGCGAAGCTGCTTGGTCGCCAGATCTACCCACTTTTGTTTATCCGGTTGTCCACTCATGACAGACTCCTTATGTATTCATTATCAGTTCATATCAGGATTTGATATTGCCAGCCAGACCATCTCAAACAAGAAATTGGCCTGCGCGGTAGGACTTTCTTTCTGCCCCCTTGAAACCCACATAAAAAAGGATCGCTGCACAAAACCGAGCATAAAATCGAGAAGTATTCCCGCCCTTACATTGGGATTTAAAACCCCTTCCTTCTGGCCCTTTCGGAGAACATCAAGGTAGAGATTTATCATTTTTTTCTGCTGAAACGTTTGGTCTGCCATCCAGGTTTTCATGGGCAGCGTCATAAACAGAATTTTAGCCAGTCCCGGATTCCTCTCATAATAATCAAGCTGAACCCACAAAACCTTTCTCATTTTTTCCTTCAGATCCTCGATGCCTTGAAGATGGTCAATTATACGGTCGGTGAGTTTTCCGAGCCATACATCGACAAAAGAAAACAGCAGATTCTCTTTGCTGCCGTAATGATGATATATGGTGCTGAAGCTCACGCCGGCCTTTTTAGCCACATCCCGCATGCTTGCCTTATGAAAATCCGAACTGGAAAAAATTTCCATGACGGCTGTTTCCAACCTCATATAAATCTCAGGCTTTAGGTCCTGAAACATTGTTTTCGTTTCCCTTTTTTCCCTTTCAGACACCGAATTCAGCATATTTCCAACTATCTTATTTAATTTAATTATTGAACATGTCCATGACGCATTGAATTTAATAAAAAAATCAATGGTTTCGCAAAGTATATTTTGTAACTTGTTAAAAATAAAGCATTTAGCTAAGATCGCCTCCACCCCCCACCCAAGTGCTGTAACATTGTTACACTATATGCCGGCAATGTGTCAATAACAAAATGCTTAGCCCCTTGAAAAAATAAAAACATCCATATTTGACGGCTTCGTAAAAAGTCCAATTCCTTTGTTGCGCTTCATCTTGTATAATTGCGGAATAGACTAACTATGCACGCCTTCGGCTACCGCTGCACTGTCGTGCACGGTATTATACAAGATTCGCGCGCCTCGAACTTGAACTTTTTACTTTGCCGTCTGTTTTACGACTTTTTGCGAGTCCATCATATTTCAACGCCTCTTGACAACTGATGAAAAATATCTTAAATGAACAAATAAATATTTTTTTCATTTATTCATTTAAAAAGGGTGTCATGCGCAAAAAAGAAAAAATTGAAACCATATACAAAGCCGCCCTGAAAGTTTTTGCTGATTTCGGCTACAAGAAGACCACCGTGGAAGATATTGCCAGACAGCTCAACATGACCAAGGGCAACCTTTATCTGTATTCAAAAAACAAAAAGGAACTCTACAGGGAAACCGTGTCCTGGGCCCTGCAGAAGTGGCAGATGCGGGTTGGAGAAGCTATCGAGAAGGAAGTCGATGCAAAGAACCGTTTCCACGTAATGTGTTTCAAGGCAGTGGAATACCTTTCCATGGATGATAATTTCCGCAGGGTCCTTATTCATGATCCCGATATCTTTCCGATGTTTCCCGAACGAGATCCATTTAAAGAAATCAACAGAAATTCCGTTCTGATGATAAAAAATATCCTTGAGCAGGGAATCCGGGAAAAAAAATTTCGGGAAGTGGACACGGAAAGGGTGTCGGAAACCTTCTTCCTTATCTATAAAATGGTTATAATTAGAACTTATATAAAAAACAAAACCAGTTTTATGCAGCAGGTGTTTGCGGAAACTGTCGAACTTCTGACTCTTGGACTTTTTATTGCCGATTAATTTTATTTAACTTTTTATCAATTAACTTTTTATCGAGGAGGAAATCATCATGACGGAAAAAGTCAGGTATCTCACCCCTGAGTGGAGGGATGAGGTTGAAAAGCGCCTCAAAGCAGAACTGCCCCCTGAAAAAATGAATTTTATCTCTTCTTCCATGTCCAATATCTATCTGAACTGCCCGGATGGAGGAGAAAAATATCTGTTTTTCAAGTTTGTGGAAGGAAAATTTAACGAAGTTTCTGTTGGAAGCGGAGAACCTCCGGAGGCGGAATTTAAAATTTTCGGTGACTACGAAACCTTTGCCAAAATTTCCCGTGCGGAACTGAGTTCCCAGAAAGCGCTCATGACAAGGAAGCTAAAACTGAAAGGGAATATGATAAAAGCACTGAAGCTGGCATCTGTTGCAGATCGACTGAACAAAGTAATTTCCAAAATAGACGCAGAATACTAATGGGAGGTAAAAAATGAAACCCCAAACCAATACAAAAGATCCTTATTTTATCGATTTTCCAGAAAGGATAAAAAGCATTCAAAAAGAGATGCAAAAAGAAAACATTGACGTCTATCTGGGGTCCAGGCTCAGAACCCTTTCCTGGACTCTGGATGCATTCTGCCCATGGCGGAGCTTTATTGTGATCCCGGGCGAAGGGATGCCCGCAGCATTTACCTTTGTAATCGATGCTGCTCGTGTTGCAGATGACACGTGGATTGACGAGGACAACGTGTTTGGCTTCGTCCCAATGGGAGGCCAGGATCAAATCGAACTGATTTCGGAATATATCAAGGATCTCTTAAAAAACGGCAAAGGCCGAGTGGGAATTGAAAGCGGCATGTCCAACTATCTTCCGGAAGGGAATCTTACTCATTATGAATACCAGCAGTTTGAGGCGGCTCTTGCAGATGCCGAATTGGTAAATTCCCACACCATAATAGACAAGCTTTCTCTTATAAAAGATGAAGGAACCATCAATCGTTTCAAAGAAGCCTCACGAATCGTGGATGTTGGACACCAGGTGCTGTATGAAGCACTCCAAAACGGAGGCTGGAAGGGAATGACGGAGACCGAAATTGCAGGACTTACAGCATACGCCATGCGTAAAGAAGGAAGTGAATGGGAATGGTCCTTTACCGGAGGAAATGAAATAGCCAGCGGTTACCGCACCGGCCTGATTGGCGGAGCATGCACGCCTGCCACAAGACGAAAACTTCAGGAAGGGGAATCCCTGATGGTGGATATCCATTCCACATTCATGCTGGGCCTGGGTGATCATTCGCACAACTATTTCATTGGCCAGGCTTCCGACCGGCAGAGGTGGCATGCGCAAAATTTCATCGACATTGTCAAACTTACACTGAAAACATACAGGGCCGGCATCTCACCTTCTCTTCTTGCAGATCAGATGATGGAATTTTCTGATGAAAGGGGATTTTCCGACTACATGGTTCCCGGCTTCGAGCACGGCATCGGATTGCTTGGCGATGAATGGCGAATCGGTCTGAATGACGGCCCCTTCCCTTACTGGACAAACCCGGATCATGTATATCAAAAAAACGAACTCCTGATCTGCGCAATGCAGTACGCATGCCCTGATGAAGATCTTGGATTCCGATATGAAAATCCAATCATCATACACGAAGACCGGTGTGAGGAGCTTTCAAAATTCAGACTCAGCGTAGATGAAGTCGTTTAATAATGATGGCTTCGTAAAAAGTCCAATTTCGGCGTTGCGCTGCATCTCTCGTCAGTACTGTTAAGCGAAGCGCAACGGTAGCCGATAGGCGTGAGTAAACTAACTACGCACGCCTACGGCTACCGCTGGCACGGT
>JAQYVL010000163.1 GCA_030145525.1 Desulfobacterales bacterium | reverse complement strand
GGTTTCCGCCGAAATCAAGAAACAAGGCTTGAAACAGGATACCGTCAGGCATTCTCCGTGGATATCGACAGGATTCTTCATTCTCTTGCCTATACCCGCTACATCGATAAAACGCAGGTTTTTTATCTTGTCAAGAATGATCATATCACGCACAGGGTTCTTCATGTTCAGATTGTATCAAAGGTTGCAAGAACCATCGGAAGGTTTCTGGGATTGAATGAAGATCTGATCGAGGCAATAGCACTTGGACACGACATTGGACATGCTCCGTTTGGCCACGAAGGGGAAACATATCTGTCCGGGCTTTGCCGAATGTCCGGAATTGAAAATTTTCACCACAATGTTCAGAGTGTCCTTTTTCTGGATCGGGTTGAAAAAAAAGGGCGGGGATGGAATCTCTGCCTTCAGACCCTTGACGGTATCCTGTGCCATGATGGTGAAACCCACAACAATAAGCTTGAACCTAAAAGAGACAAAACGTTTTCAACCCTGGACAGGGATATATTGGAAATAACGACCGGTACGGAAAAAACCGTTATACCCATGACACATGAAGGCTGTGTTGTTCGAATGGCAGATACAATAAGTTATATCGGACGTGATATTGAAGACGGCATAAGGCTCGGCTTAATAAAACGGAAAGATCTGCCCTCCGAATCTGTACGTCTTCTGGGGGATACTAACGGAACGATTGTATACCGGCTTGTCACGGATTTGATTAGAAACAGTTCAAACAAATCCTATATTGCCTTCAGTTCTGAAATTTCCGACGCGCTGTTGAAACTGAAAAAATTTAATTATAAACACATTTATCTGAATCGCAAAATCAAAGTAAATTCCGGTGTCATCCGGCAGATGTTTGAATATATGTTTGAAACTTTCCTTCAAGATCTTGAAAAAGAAAACCGTTCTTCGGTTATTTATTCCGGTTTCCTGAAAGATATGTCTGAATCCTATCTTGAGACCTCTTCCAATGCAGAAATTGTTCGAGATTTTATTGCCGGCATGACAGATAGGTATTTTACTGAATTATGTCCAAATGATATGATATCAAAGTTAAAGTATATGTTATAGAATATTATTATATGTAGCTGTAATATAAATAATAAATTGTATTTACAGTAGCACATAAAAACTGACAATCTGTCCGGAGTGATTTTGTACCCGAAAAAGGGCTGCCGGCCGAAAACATTGATGCAATGGATCGAGAGCAAAAGTACCGCAGATTTGTAAAAAGAAACGACCTTGTATCCTTTAATGTGATTGTCCAGGAAAGTGATATTGCCGTCCAGGCTGAAAAACCCCTTCAGGACATAACAAAAGAACTGATATTGAAATATAGGGGCCATATTGAAGCCTATATTCGAAGATACCCGGCATTTGCAAAATCAATGATACCATGGCATGCAGACAGTCCGGCCCCGTTGATCATTCATGATATGATCCGTGCCGGCAAAACAGCCGGAGTGGGACCGATGGCTGCGGTTGCGGGTGCGATAGCGGAATATGTGGGAAAGGATTTGCTTGCATACTCAAATGAAGTGGTGGTTGAAAATGGCGGCGATATCTTTATGAAGCTTAATAGCCCGGTAACGATAGGCATCTATGCCGGGAAATCACCCCTAAGCATGAAACTCGGTCTTCGGTTCGATCCGGAAGGCGACCCATTTTCCATCTGCACATCATCCGGTATGGTCGGGCACTCAATCAGTTACGGGAAATCCGATGCGGTCTGCATCGTTTCTCGATCAAGCGCCCTTGCTGATGCCGCTGCCACAGCAATCGGCAACTCTATTCAATCAAAATCCGATATCCAAAAGGCTGTAATAAAATGTAAAAAAATCAGGGGTATTTTAGGAGCGGTTGCAATAAAGGACAATCAAATCGGTCTTTGGGGAAACATAGAAGTCGTTCAGCTCAACGGAATAACAAGAAGGGAAAAAAAGGTTGAGTTTTAACGGGTAACAGAGTAGAAGCTGATTCAAAATCAGGAATCTCGGTTTCGACAATTGGTGCATGAAAACATATTTCATTTTCTAAACGGTTTTTTAAGAATTTTGGAGAATTTCAATGAAAAACCTCAAGCTTATCTTCTTCTTGCTTGTTCTGATTTTATTAGCAGCTCTTGGGCATCAAAACCGAGATTTTTTACTGACAACGCAAAGCATGACCTTCAACTTTTACTTTTACTCTTACACATCACCGGAGATGTCGATCGGACTTCTTTTTATCACTGTTTTTCTATCCGGAACCCTGGTTGTCCTATTTCTCAACCTGATGACCCAGTTTAAAAAAAACATGACCATAAAGAACTTGACAAATAACAGTAAAATCCAGGTTGAAAAAATACAACAGCTTGAAAATGAAATAAAAAACCTGAAAGCAGATGATTTAACTAAAAGCTAATATCAAAATAATCAAAAAGACAGTAAAAGACAGTCAACATTTATATGAGCCCTCCCAAAGCGACACCTATGGTCAGGCAGTACCTCTCCATAAAGGAGAAGTACAGTGATTCAATACTTTTTTACAGGATGGGTGATTTTTATGAGATGTTCTTTGATGATGCCGTCACCGCATCAAAAGAGCTTGAAATCACACTTACATCCAGAAACAAAAAAGATGAAGCCGCCATTCCCATGTGCGGCGTTCCCGTACGGGCGGCAGACGCTTATGTGGGACGCCTCATCAGAAAAGGTTACAAAGTAGCCATATGCGAGCAGATAGAGGATCCAGCCCTTGCCAAAGGTCTTGTAAAAAGAGATGTTGTCAGGGTCATCACACCGGGTATGATCATTGACGACAACCTGCTGGATGAAAAATCAAATAATTATATTATCGCTTTTTCCACAAACCATGTGATCACAGGAATCTCACTGCTTGATATTTCGACAGGCACATTTCGAATTACAGAATCAGACAAACTGGAAACTATCTTTGATGAATCCCTTCGGATTTCTCCCAGCGAAATCCTTTTCCCTGAATCCTTTCAGAATGATCCTGCTTATCTCCAGATTATAAATGCGTTTTCCGATAAACTGGTCTCATTTATTCCGGACATGAAGTTTGACCCGAAAAGCGGAAGAGAAATATTGATCGAACATTTCAATACCAGAAGCCTCGAAGGGTTTGGATGCGAAAAAGCCACAGTTGGAATTGGAGCCGCCGGTGCCCTGCTTTCCTATGTCCGGGAAACCCAAAAACAGAAAATAAAACATCTGAGCCGCATCGAAACTTATTCCCCGGATAATTTCCTTTTGGTTGATGAGATGAGCTGCAAGAATCTGGAGCTCACGGAAAACATCAGAACCGGGAAACCAAAAGGATCCCTTCTGGGAATCATTGACCACACAATAACATCAATGGGAAGCAGGCTTCTGAAACAATGGCTTCGATATCCCCTGCTTGAAAAAAAACAGATCCAACTGAGACTCGATGCAGTGAGCGAGGCAAAAAATGAAGTGGAATGCCGGATAACGGTACGTGAAAATTTAAAATTGGTTTATGACCTTGAAAGACTATCCAGCAAGATCATAATGGGACGAGCCAATGCAAGGGATCTCGTGGCACTGAAACATTCCCTGGTGATCATTCCCGGAATTCTCTCATCGATTGAACATCTTGAAGCAGAACTTTTTCAGTTCAACTGCGAAAAAGATGAAATTTTTTTAGATCACCTCTCAGGGCTGGCAGAACTGATCGAAAATGCCATTCGGGAAGATGCGCCTCCTACGATAAATGAAGGAGGAATCATAAAGGCCGGCTATAACAGCGAACTGGACGACCTGTTAAAAATCAGCCGGGATGGCAAGGGCTGGCTGGCCAGACTCGAAGCCGAAGAGAAACAAAAAACCGGAATCAACTCGCTCAAGGTGAAATACAACAAGGTGTTCGGTTATTATATCGAAATTCCGAAAACGCATGCCGAGTCCGCCCCGATGCATTACGTTCGAAAACAGACGTTAGTCAATGCAGAGCGATATATAACGGATGAATTGAAAACCTTTGAAACAAAAGTGCTGAGCGCCCAGGAACTTATGGCAAAGCTCGAATACAAACTATTTAATGAAATCAGAAATAAAATCGTCCAAAACAGCCGCCGTCTTTCAAAAATTGCAGAATTTATCTCATGCCTTGACTGCATATTCACCCTTTCGGAAATTGCCGAGCAAAATAATTATTGCATGCCGGGAATCAATACCGAAGGGTATATATATATCAAAGAGGGGCGCCATCCGGTTGTTGAAAAAATGATCACAGCCGAGAGGTATATTCCCAATACCATCAGACTGGATGACTCGGACAACCAGATTCTTATTATCACAGGTCCGAACATGGCCGGCAAGTCAACTGTTCTCCGCCAGGTAGCTATTCTGGCAATCATGGCGCAAATGGGTTCTTTTGTCCCGGCTGAAAGCGCCTCTATATGTATTACTGACCGTATTTTTACAAGAGTCGGGGCTCTGGACAACCTATCTTCCGGCCAGAGTACGTTTATGGTTGAAATGGAAGAAACCGCCAATATAATGAACAATGCGAGCCCCCGCAGTCTTGTGATCATGGATGAGATTGGAAGAGGGACAAGCACCTACGACGGCCTGAGCATAGCATGGGCAGTAGCGGAATATCTACATGATTTGAGGGGGACCGGGGTCAAAACACTTTTTGCAACTCATTATCATGAGCTTACGGATCTTGCGAACATGAAACCGAGAGTCAGGAATTTCAATATAGCTGTGAAAGAATGGAACGATGAAATCATTTTTCTTCGAAAACTTGTTGAAGGCAGCACAAACAGAAGCTATGGTATACAGGTCGCACGTCTTGCAGGAATACCCGAATCAATTATACGGCGCGCGAAAAAAGTTCTCTCAAATATCGAAAATGACAGCCACAACTATGGAAAGGCCGTGTTATCAAATAAAAACAATATAGGACAAAAAAAGGAGCAAATACAGTTAGGCCTCTTTCAAAAGCCGGATGAAATCATAATCAGAAAGTTGCAGAAATTAAATATCTCCGACATGACACCAATCGATGCAATCAATTATCTTAATCAGCTCAAAGAAAAGGCCGAAAGCGCTTCCAGTTAAATCATGATAGATAAAAAAAATTTAACCAGATTAATTTACACAATATGCATCATCCTGCTGTTTATTTCGTCAGTTGCATCAGCGGAGTCGGCCAAAAAAAAATATCTGAAGGCTGAAGCTTCCTATAACAAGCTTCTAAAAAATCCAAAAAAACAGAAATACAGGGAAAACTGGCTTGCCTGTATAAAAAAATACCAGAAGGTTTACAGCTCTGATCCCACCGGCCCGTGGGCTGCTGCGGGCATGTATAAGACCGGAATTCTTTATTACGGGCTCTATAAGTGGTCAGATAAAAAATCCGATAAAAAGGAAGCGCTTGACATATACGAACGTATTATAAAACGATATCCCAAAAGCGCCTACAAATCAAAAGCACTGAAAGAGATCCGTCGCATTGCCCCGGGAAAAACCGCTGAAGCGGTCCATAGGAAAACATATCAAAAAAAAAGAAAGCCTGACCTGACAAGAGAAAAAAATCAAGTACCAAAAGTAGAAAAAATCAGGGAGATAAAATCCGCCGCCTCCGTTCCCTCTTCCGGGATGGTAACCGTAAAAGATATAAGATACTGGTCGAATCCCAACTACACAAGAATTGTAATTGATGCAGATGGCGAGACATCCTATACGCATCGCCTCCTTAAAAAGGATCCCTCCATAAAAAAACCCCAGCGCTTATATATAGATCTTGACCGGAGCCGCCTTGGAAAGACCTTTGAAAAAACAATTCCCATAAATGACAACCTTCTTAAAAACGCCCGGGCCGGGCAGTATTCCGCAGACACTGTGCGGGTTGTCATTGATATTAAATCTTTTAAGAATTATAAGATCTTTTCGTTAAAAAATCCGTTCAGAATTGTAATCGATGTCTGGGGGAAAGCAGGCAGCCATGCCTCTTATGCAGGGAAAACGAAACAAAAAAACGCTTATGTCTCAAAAAACGGCAAAAAAATAACCCCCAGTGCCATTGCAAAACAGCTATCTTTGGGCGTTAAGCGCATTGTTATCGATCCGGGGCACGGAGGGCGCGATTATGGAGCGCCAGGATATATTAAGGGGGCCCATGAAAAAGATATCGTACTCCGCATTGCCAAAAAACTGGCTTCAAAAATCAAAAAAACGTTAAAGTGTGAAGTGTTTCTGACTCGAACTAAAGACCGCTTTCTGACCTTAGAAGAACGAACTGCTATTGCCAATACCAAAAACGCGGATCTTTTTATTTCACTCCACACGAACGCATCCAGGAATAGAAGGGCCTATGGCATTGAAACCTATTTTCTCAATCTTGCAACCGATGATGATGCCATCCGGGTTGCTGCAAAGGAAAATGCCACATCCACAAAAAATATAAGTGATCTTCAGTCTATCCTTATCGACCTGATGCAGAATGCCAAAATCAATGAATCAAGCAGATTGGCGACACATGTCCAGGATTCAGTCTACAAGAAAATGAGAAAAAACTATAACAGAATAAAAAACAAAGGCGTCAAACAGGCGCCTTTTTATGTCCTTCTAGGAGCCCAGATGCCGTCTATTTTAATCGAAACCGCCTTTATCAGCAACTCCAGAGAGTGTAAAAGGCTAATGAATTCCGTCTATCAAGAGCGCTTGTGCGATTCAATTATCCATGGGATAAGAGATTATATACGTGAAACAAACCCAACTGCCTTTCTGGAGGAAAAGCCCGATAGACGATCCTGAAACAAACATATGGAACATATTACTGAAATCTTTTTATTTCACCATATACGGAGGCAATCATGGGATATGAGAATATTATCTTTGCAGTTGAAAACAGCATCGCAACAATAACCTTTAACCGCCCCAAAGCTCTGAATGCACTCAACCATGAACTTATAAAAGAATTTTCAGAAGCAATAGGTAAAATCTCTGAGAATGAAGCAATACGAGTGCTTGTGCTGACCGGTTCAGGAGAAAAATCATTTGTTGCCGGAGCCGATATCACAGAGCTGGCAACATTTAATGCTTTTCAGGCCAAAAAACTTTCAGAGATGGGTCATAATACCATAAACAAACTGCAGGAGCTTCCGATTCCGGTTATTGCCGCTGTTAATGGTTTTGCCCTTGGAGGGGGCAGTGAAATAGCGCTGGCCTGTGATTTCATTTACGCTTCAGATAAAGCAAAATTCGGTCTCCCGGAAATCACACTGGGATTGATCCCCGGATATGGAGGAACCCAGCGTCTCCCCAGACTGATTGGCAAAAATAGAGCCAAAGAGTTGATATTTCTAGGAAAAATGATATCAGCTTCAGAAGCCTATGAAATCGGAATGGTAAACAAAGTCGTGCCTTCTGAATCCCTTATGGAGGAAGTACTGAAAACGGCCGGCATGATTGCTTCAAAAGGCAAGGTCTCCATCCGTGCTGCAAAACAGGCCATAAATAGTGGAATGAATTCAGACCTTGCGACAGGCCTTAAAATCGAAATAGATGCTTTTTCTCTCTGTTTTGCCGGAGAAGATGCACGAGAAGGCACAAACGCCTTCCTCGAAAAGCGAAAACCGGAGTTCAAAGGTGCACTGAACAAATAAAAACCTGCTCTTTTAACCCCAGCGAACTTCATGCGCCATTGTTTAGGAGGAGATAAAATGATTTTCAACATTGATTATGAAACCATGCCCAGGGAAGGGCTTGAAGCGATACAGCTAAGACGTCTCCAGGCTACTCTTGAACGTGTCTATGCGACAGTCCCCTTTTATCAAAAAAAATTCGAGGAAGCAGGAATTATTCCTTCGGATATCGAATCTCTTCAGGATTTGCATAAGATTCCCTTCACAACAAAGCAGGATCTTCGCGACAACTACCCATTCGGCATGTTTGCGGTTCCAATGGATAATGTTGTTCGAATTCACGCGTCCTCCGGGACAACAGGTCAGCCGACAGTGGTCGGATACACAGCCCGGGACATCGATACGTGGGCAAGACTCATGGCCCGCTCCCTGGCTGCAGGAGGTGCCACCAGCGGTGACATAATCCACAATGCCTACGGCTACGGTCTTTTCACCGGAGGACTTGGAGTTCATTATGGGGCTGAAAAGCTTGGAGCATCAATTATTCCTGTATCCGGCGGAAATACCAAAAGACAGATTATCATTATGAAAGACTTTGGTCCCACCATTCTGACGGCGACCCCTTCATATACTCTCCATCTTGCGGAAGTCGCAGAGGAAATGGGCGTATCCTTCAGGGATCTAAAGTTTAAATTCGGTATTTTCGGCGCAGAGCCATGGTCCGAAAACATGCGTCAGGAAATCGAAAATAAACTGCGCATTATTGCGGTTGATATATATGGACTGAGTGAAGTAATGGGTCCCGGAGTTGCAATCGAATGTCATGAAGCAAAGGCGGGCCTTCACGTTTTTGAAGATCATTTCATTCCTGAAATCATTGATCCGGAAACTGGAGAGGTCTTGCCTTATGGCGAAAACGGCGAACTTGTTTTTACTTCGATTACCAAGGAAGCATTTCCGGTAATCCGTTATCGAACAAGAGATATTTCAACCTTAAGTACCGAGCCCTGCATATGTGGGAGGACTCATGTCAGGATGACCCGCGTCAGCGGCCGCACCGATGACATGCTCATCATACGGGGAGTTAATGTATTCCCGTCACAGATTGAAAGCGTTCTGATGCAGATCGATGAGGTAGAACCCCACTATCAACTGATTGTTGACAGAAAAGACAATCTGGACACGCTTTCCGTGCTTGTTGAAGTCGGTGAACGTCTTTTTTCAGACGAGGTAAAAAAACTCCAGGACCTTGAAAAAAGAATCTCCAAAGATATAAAAGAAATACTAGGTGTATCCGCTGCCGTCAAACTGGTCGAACCCAAAACGATTGCACGCAGCCAGGGTAAAGCTGTCCGCGTAATTGATAACCGGAAATTGTAGCAATAAAAAGGGAATCTATAGCTCATTCTTGAAATATACTTTAAGAATCCTAAAAGGAGGCCGGGGATGAAAGTGGAACAAATTTCGATTTTTCTGGAAAATAAATCAGGGCGTATTGCTGAGGTTACCAGGATTTTAGCAGAAGCAGGGGTTAACATCAGAGCTTTGTCAATTGCAGACACCTCCGACTTCGGTATTCTTCGCCTCATTGTGGATGACAATCAAAAAGCCGAAGTAGTCTTGAAAAAACAAAATGTTACAGTAGGAAAAACCTTTGTTGTCGCCGTAGAGGTTGAAGACAAGCCCGGAGGTCTGCACAGAATTATGGGTATCCTGTTCAAGGCTGATTTGAATGTGGAATACATGTATTCTTTTGTAAAGCCAAATACAACCGATGCCGTGATGATTTTCCGGTTTGAACAGCTTGACAAAGCCGTAAAAGTTTTAAAAGAAAACAGTGTAAACGTGATTGACGGTGATCAGGTATACAAACTGTAAAATATTTACTTGACATATATTTTATTTTTTTTTATATTTAATGGTTCTTATTGAATAGACTTTTAAAAATTAAAACATACAAGGAGCGATTAAGTTGGCAACTCATAAATCCGCAGCAAAACGTGCAAAGCAGAATGAAGTTAAATATATACGCAACAAGACGGTCAGAACAAAAGTAAAAAATGTGACCAAAAAAATTCGCCTTGAGGCTGAGGCGGGAAACAATCCATCAAAAAACCTGGCAAAAAATCTGGACCTGGCAAAATCAGTCCTTGATAAAGCGGCAAAAAAAGGCGTTATTCATAAACGTTCTGCCGCCAGAAAAATCTCAAGACTGTCAAAGCTTGTCAACTCAAAATCTGTTTAATCTTTAGAAATCATCCGTTATTCGCTGGTAAACAGTCTCTGACAAACGCTTTAGCAGATTTTCAACAGCTTTTTTCTTTTTTGCATCTGTAGAAGAAACATCTCCCGATGTGACCTGATAGGTTTCTCGGTCCGTTATCCCCCTGCCAGACCATAAAATCCGACCGCTGCCCGTCATCATCTTTAAATCAAGATTCACATAGACCCTTCTTCCGGATGCAATACTGGAAGTTTTCCGTGCAATGGTTTCGGTACGAAGCGAAGCAACATTTCCCGAGAGTACCGCATCCGCCTTATCGGCATCTTTTACAACCGCAACGCCATTTCTTGAAAATTCATAAATAAGGGCATTTGTGGCTGTTATTTCAACTCCGGTTTCACTGGTATTGTTTTTAAGCATGGTTATGCAGATCTTTTCAACACCAGCGGGTAATTTTCCGGCACCTGAAAAGCGATAACCGCAGGCTGACAGAAAAATCATTAAAATATAGATTATTATATTATTTTTTTTCAATGCTTCTACACCACAATATTTACAAGTTTCTTTTTAACAACAATAACTTTTTTATTTTTTTTATTCTTGATAAATTTCCGGGCCGAAGGATTGGAAAGTGCGGTTTTCTTAATCATGTCATCATCAGCGCTTGCATCTACAGTAAATTTTCCTCTCAACTTTCCATTGACTTGAATAACGACCAAAATCTCATCGGTGAAAAGAGCATCTTCCCTGTATCCTGGCCACGCAACATTCAGGATACTGGGTTCATGATCCATATTTTCCCAAAGTTCCTCTGCAAAATGAGGAACAATGGGTGATATCAAAAGAACGGTCGTTTCCATGGCAAACCGCATCACGGAAGGGCCTTGAGAAATTTTATCAAATTCTTCGACACTGTACATCATATTCACAAGTTCCATTATCGCACTTATAGCGGTATTGAAATGAAACCGGTCTTCTATATCGCCTGTGACTTTTTTAATGGTCTGGTTAGACTTCCGGTAAAGATCTTTGAGTTTTTCATCTATATCATTCAGGTCACCCGTAAAGGGTTCTGCCGATCTGATTTCTTTCATGCTGCTTTGAGCAATTCTCCATATTCTGTTTAAAAAGCGATAACTCCCTTCTACCCCCTGATCATTCCATTCAAGATCCCTTTCCGGCGGCGCCGCAAACAGACAAAAAAGTCTCGTTGTATCCGCACCGTATTTTTCAAGCAGAAGGTTTGGGTCAATTACATTTTTTTTAGATTTCGACATTTTTTCAATACGGCCCAGACTTACCGCACTTCTGCATTTCTTACAGGTCATCTTTCCGCTATCCTCCATCTCAATCTCTTCCGGATAGAGAAATCCGTGCCGAAGGCATGAAGCGGTTTCTTTACATACCATCCCCTGGGTTAAAAGCCTTGTGAACGGCTCCTTGAAGTCAACAAGACCCAGTTCCTTCAGGACACGTGTAAAATATCTTGAATAAAGGAGGTGAAGGATAGCATGCTCAACTCCGCCGATGTATTGATCAACCGGCATCCAGTATTTTACCGCTTTTCCGTCGAATATCCCCTCATTCTCCCGGGGACTGCAGTAGCGCTCAAAATACCAGGAGGATTCCATAAAGGTGTCCATCGTATCCGTATCCCTCTTTGCTTTTAAACTACCGCATTCCGGGCATATTGTCTTTTTAAAATAGTCAAGCGACGGCAATGGCGACCTGCCACCGTCAAGCATTTCAGCATTTTCGGGCAAAAGGACAGGAAGGTCTTCCTCGGGCACCGGCACAAGACCGCACGAATCACAGTGAATCATGGGAATGGGCGTCCCCCAGTAGCGCTGTCTCGATATTCCCCAGTCTCTGAGCCTGAAACTGACGGTCTTTTTCCCAAGATTTTTTTGTTCAAGATAAGCGGCAATTTTATCCTGAGCTTTTTTGTTTTCAAGTCCATTAAATTTTCCTGAATTAACAAGAACACCATTTCCGATGTATGCCTCGGTCATTTTTTGCGAATCAAGGTCTTCGCTGTGCGGACTAACAACAACAATCCTTTCCAGTCCATATTTTTCAGCAAAATCAAAATCCCTCTGATCATGGGCGGGTACGGACATCACTGCGCCTGTTCCGTATTCCATTAGAGCAAAATTTGCCGTATAAATGGGCATCTTCCTGCCGCTTAAAGGATTGAT
>JAQYVL010000162.1 GCA_030145525.1 Desulfobacterales bacterium | reverse complement strand
TTTCCTTCTTTTTTTCCTTTGGTGTTTTGCCCGGCTTCTTTTTGCTGTCTTTTTTTGTGTCCCTTGCTTTTCCCATTTTCATTATCCTTATTTCATTGTCAGATCCGAAAAGCTTCTCCATGAAGCATGTCATAATTCCATTTTTGAGGCAGCTTCCGGTAGCCCGCCCTGTATAAACGATAAAATATCACAGCAACCCTATCGGGTCAATCAAAGATCGATATCTTCACATATATTTTATTTTATTAAAGTTTTTATACAAAACGGCAGGTCAAAGTCTTCTCCGAACATTCCGTTGATGTTGACAACCCATTCAAAGGTGTCAAACCTTGATTATTGATATTTTTTAAAAAGCCGAAATTTTGATGGCAAAGAAAAAAGTTCAAGTTTCATGGAAATGGGTTCGAACCCTAAACAAATAAGCCTTCACAAAAATGCCGTAGGAAAAATATGTTCTTCCTTGACTACAAAAATGAAATCTGGGAGATAGAGAGACCGGCACAAAACGCATTATTTTTTCAGATAAAATTTTACTAAAGGAGGTATCGGCATGCCAGCCGCAGAAGCCAACGGAATTCAGATTGAGTATGACACTTTTGGGGACAAATCATCACCGGCTTTGCTGTTGATTATCGGATTGGGCAGTCAGATGATTCACTGGGACGAAGAGTTCTGCGACGGCCTTGCAGGGAAAGGATATTTTGTGATCCGCTTTGACAACCGGGACACAGGCCTTTCTACCAAATTCGACGAAGCAGGTCTGCCTGACATTATGGGAATTATCAGTGCACGGATGGCGGGAAAGCCTGTCGACCTGCCCTATACCCTCGAAGATATGGCGGAGGATACGGCGGGGCTTCTTGATTCCCTTGGGATCGAAAAAGCCCACATTTGCGGTATGTCCATGGGAGGAATGATCGCTCAAACCCTTGCCCTGCGTTATCCCGAACGCTTTCTGAGCCTGACCTCCATCTATAGCACAACGGGGAACCCGGAGCTGCCGCAGCCTCAACCGGATGTGACGGCGCTTTTATTGACGCCGACACCTTTTGAGCGCGAAGCGGCGATTGAACACTCCATGAAGGTTTTCAAAACGATTTCAGGTTCCGGATTCCCTTTTGACGAAGCATGGCATCGAAACATATTGGAACGCTCCTATGACCGCTCCTTTTATCCTTCCGGAATCATGCGCCAGTTCATGGCTATTTTGGCTCAACAAAACAGAAAACAAGCGCTTTCCTCTCTGCTGATACCCACTCTTGTTATTCACGGTACGGATGATCCCCTTGTGCCGATTGCATGCGGCAGGGATACCGCCCGGGCAATACCGGAATCAGCGTTTTTAAGCATTGAAGGCATGGGACATGATCTTCCCCATGGCGGAGCCTGGCCCCAAGTCATGGAAGCGATCATCAAGCACACGCAGAATGCAGGATCGTAAACAGGCATTCGTAAGCCGAAAAACGAGGTTCGTTATCTTTGGATTGTTCGGCATCAAACCCCTCGTTATACGAAGGCTCACAAACTCAAAACGGAGGCACTTCAGGCCAACCTTAATTCAGGGCTTTGTCCGCAAATTATAGACATCTCCTATGCGGATACTTGCATACTCAGAAAAGGCTTGACATTTTTTTCGAAATAGATGAATTATTTAGGTGCTTTTAGAAGGCTGAATTATGAAAATAAATCAAACAAAAAATATCATGCTGCGCAACTGGTGGTGGCAGGCTTATTTAAAGGAACTTGCCGGCGGGACCTGACCAGTCTAACAGTATAAGGTAAAAAACGATACCAAAACCGTGAGCAGTTCCAAAAATGCCACGGTTTTTTCATTTTAAGGGCCGTGGAAATTCCACGGCCCTTTTATTGTTTACGGAGGAAGTAATAATGCTGCTCAATAAATTTCCAGACAGGGACACTTTTAAAAAACTGTCAAAAAATTATAATGTTATCCCGGTCTGTGAGGAAATTCTTGCAGATACCGAGACACCTGTCTCTCTGCTTAAAAAATTCTACGGGAAAGGGCCTGTTTTTCTGTTTGAAAGTGTTGAAGGCGGGGAGCGCTGGGGTCGGTACAGTTTCCTGGGCACCTCTGCCCGCTCTCATATCCTTGTTTACTCAAACCGGGTTGAAGTTCGCAGGAAAGGTGAATGCCGGGAGATCAATCATAACGGAGATCCCTTAAAAATTTTAAGAGACCTGATGAAGCCTTACAAACCTGCGCTGATAAAAGGGTTACCAAGATTCTGGGGGGGCATGGTCGGCTATCTGACATATGAAATGGTTTCATTTTTTGAAAGGATCCCCAACAAATGGCCTGAACAAAAACCCCTGGCTCATTTCATAATCCCGGATGAGCTGATTATTTTCGATAATATTAAAAACACCCTGAAGGCTGTAGCGATTTCTTTTCCGGGTGATTCGGATGAAACTCCAGACCAGGTTTTTGAAGAGGCAAACAACCGGATAAAAAAAATACTTTCCACCATGAGCAAACCTCTTTGTGAAGATGAACCGGTTCTCCGTGAAAATGCATACACCCTCTCAACGCATATGAAAAAGGATCTGTTCCGATCTCACGTTGAGAAAACCAAAGGGTATATCCGCGCAGGCGATGTCATTCAGGCGGTAATTTCACAGCCGTTCGTGTGCGACAATCCGCCCGACTTATGGAGTCTCTATCGCGCGCAGAGATACATCAACCCTTCTCCATATCTTTACTTTATGCATATCGGAGATGTCGCGCTGGTAGGATCATCACCCGAAACCATGGTAAGGCTTGAAAACGATATTGCAACGTTAAGACCCATTGCAGGTACTCGCCCGAGAGGAGAAAACGAACAGGAAGACAGAGCGCTTGCAGATGAACTCCTGAAAGATGAAAAGGAACGGGCAGAGCACCTCATGCTTGTGGACCTGGGGAGAAATGATCTTGGCAGGGTTGCGGAGATTGGGACAGTACAGGTTACGGATCTGATGATTGTAGAGCGTTATTCACATGTTATGCACCTGGTTTCAAATATCCGGTGCGACCTGAAACCCGACTGTGATGCCTGGGACCTCCTTGCAGCGACTTTCCCGGCCGGGACCCTTTCAGGCGCCCCCAAGATCAGGGCTATGGAAATCATTTCAGAGCTGGAACAAGAGCCAAGAGGCCCGTATGGCGGTGCGGTTGGATACATATCTTTCAGCGGGAATATGGATATGGCCATTACGATCCGAACGGCCTGCATTGAAAACAACCAGCTCATTATCCGGGCAGGAGCCGGAATCGTTGCTGATTCAGATCCCGAACGGGAACGAATCGAAACCGTAAATAAAGCCATGGCGATCCAGCGTGCTCTGGAGCTGGTGCAAAGAAATACCGGGCAGAGGGGGAGGGATTGACATGATTATTATGATTGATAACTATGATTCTTTTACATACAATCTCGTTCAGTATCTTGGTCAACTGGGCGCAGACGTGAAGGTTGTACGAAACGATACTGTCGAAATCGGAGAGATCGAAACCTGGGAACCTGATGGCATTGTTATTTCCCCCGGTCCGGGCCGTCCGGAATCAGCCGGCATATCGCTTTCCACTGTAAAACATTTTTCAGGTAAAGTCCCAATTTTAGGAGTCTGCCTGGGACATCAAACCATTGCAGAGGCTTTTGGCGGAAAAATAGTTGCTGCCGGACGCCTCATGCATGGTAAAACATCCATTATCAATGCAGACGGCAAAAAAATCTATAAAGGCATTGAAAAACCTTTTCCGGCAATGCGCTACCATTCTCTATCGGTTTCAAGAGAAGACCTTCCGGGTTGTTTAACAATATGCGCAGAATCAGATGATGGTGAAATCATGGGAATCCGGCATACAGATCATCCCACAGAAGGAATTCAGTTCCATCCTGAATCGATAATGACCAAAACAGGCAAACGGCTTTTGAGAAACTTTTTAAACATAACAAAAACATAACAAGGAGAAATCAAGTCATGTTCAGGGAAAATCTAAACAAGATCATCCATGGCAAAGATCTTACGGAAGAAGAGATGGCACAGATGATCATGGACATTTTTTCAGGAGCCCTCTCGGATGCGCAGATTGGCGCTTTTATGGGAGCGTTAGCTACCAAGGGAGAAACCTTTGAGGAGCTTGCAGGAGCGGCACGTGCAATGCGTAAAAAAGCGCATCGAATTCAAACCTCTGCTGCAACCGTTATCGATACATGCGGAACCGGAGGAGACGGCGCCCAAACATTCAATATCTCCACAACGACATCCTTTGTTGTCGCCGGATGCGAGGTTACCGTAGCCAAACACGGCAACCGTTCAATCTCCAGTCGATGCGGAAGCGCAGATCTTCTTGAAGAGCTGGGGGTGAAAATCGACGTTGATCCTGAAATTACAGAAGAAGCGATTGCGGAAATCGGTATCGGTTTTCTCTTTGCACCGGTCTATCACGGCGCCATGAGATATGCGGCAAACGCAAGAAAAGAGATCGGGCTTCGGTCCATTTTTAATATGCTCGGCCCCCTTACAAACCCCGCGGCTGCCAACTGCCAGCTTCTGGGTGTTTTTGCACCGGAACTTACCGAGATGTTCGCCGACGCCCTGCGCCTTCTGGGAGCAAAAAGCGCTCTGGTTGTCCACGGGCATGACGGGCTTGATGAAATATCGGTATGCGCTCCGACCCGTATTTCGGAGTTAAAGGACGATTCCATCAGGACCTATGATATAAATCCCGATGATTTTTTCGGCAAACTTGCCTCCACAGGTGATCTCAGAGGAGGAAATCCATCTGAGAATGCAGAGATCACAAAAAACATCCTTAATGGTGAAAATGGCCCGAAACGGAATGTTATCCTGCTGAACACCGCTGCGGCTCTAATGGCTGCCGGAAAAGCAAAAGACTTAACGGAGGGTATCAAGCTGGCCGAAAACTCCATAGATTCGGGAGCTGCTGCCGAAAAGCTGGCCGGGCTGGCAAAATTTACACAGGAAAACGGATAAGATGGGAAAAGACTTTTTAAAAATCATTGTTGAAAAGAAAAAAGATGAAATTGCCGCCTCCCGAAGGCAGACACCTGAAAATCAACTTCGGCAAAAGGCGGAAAGCATGCGGCAGGCAAAAAGATTGTTTCATGATGCCCTCACCCATACCGGGAAAGAGAAGATAAACATCATTGCGGAAATCAAACGGGCATCTCCTTCAAAAGGTGATATTTGCAGGGATCTTGATCCGTACTTATACGCAAAGCTCTATGAGAAGGGAGGCGCTGCAGCCCTGTCCGTGCTTACGGATAAAACTTTTTTTAAGGGGAGTTTTGAAGATTTTGAAAAAGCAAGAAAAGGATGCGCACTTCCCATGCTGCGAAAGGATTTTCTAATTTCAGCATATCAGATTTTTGAATCAGCAGTTCTACGGGCAGATGCGATTCTTCTCATCGCAAGAATTCTAAAGCGCCAGCAGTTAAAAGATTATCTCATGCTCTGCCGGGATCTTAATATAGACGCGCTTGTCGAAATTCACGATGAGACAGATCTGAAAAATGCTACTTGGGCCGAAGCAAGGCTGATCGGAATCAACAACCGCAACCTGAGCTCTTTCGAAACCGACATTCATACTTCAACCAGGCTTGTATCGAGGCTTGAATCTTATCAGACGCCGGTAGCTGCAAGCGGAATAGCGAGCAGGAAAGACATCCTAGAAAACCGTGAGTGCGGAATCAGCAATTTCCTGATTGGAGAAAGCCTGGTCCGGGCGGAAGATCCGGTTGTCTTTATTCGGTCTTTGATAAACAGTTGATGGCTTCGTAAAAAAGCATTAAAGCGAATACCATGAAAAAAAAACAAAAAATCAACGAGAAACAAAATATTCCGCAGGTAAAGGTATGCGGGTTGACAAATCAGGATGAGGCTGCCGGCTGCGTTTCACTTGGCGCAGATGCTATCGGATGCGTATTTTTTTCCAAAAGCCCCCGGAATGTCTCACTCAGTCAGGCGAAAAAAATCGTACGCGCCCTACCCTCCCATGTCAAAGCAGTAGGCGTTTTTGTCAACGAATCATTTGAGGAAATTACGAGAGCGGTCGAGCATTGCGGGCTTCATGCGGTTCAGCTCCA
Source organism: Desulfobacterales bacterium (assembly GCA_030145525.1). Taxonomy (GTDB): domain Bacteria; phylum Desulfobacterota; class Desulfobacteria; order Desulfobacterales; family SURF-7; genus JAQYVL01. The sequence continues at coordinate 2,883 of JAQYVL010000162.1, read as the reverse complement.
CGGCCAGGAACCCCCCGAACTGACGGAGTTGCTCCATCAAAAAGGCCTGACCATTATAAAGGCCCTGTTCATGGAAAAAGATCCTCTGTTATCTAAGGCGGCGGATTACCGTGCCGCTGCATACCTTGTTGAATGCGGAAAAGGAGAACTTCCAGGCGGGAATGCGGTCTCATGGGCCTGGGAAGACGCCATGGAGTTCGGAGAAAAACGGCCCCTGATCCTTGCAGGCGGGCTAACGCCGGAAAACATTTCAATTGCCATCTCATCTGCACTTCCGGATGCAGTTGATGTGAGTTCGGGTGTAGAATCATCACCGGGAAGAAAAGATCTTGACAAGGTGGCAGCCTTCATCCGTTCTGTAAAAAAATGCGGAATGAATAAAACAATAAAAAAGGTTTTTTGACCCCAAGGGAGAAAGGATGATATGCTGATAAGATTTTTCTAAAGGAGAGATTCAGAGTGTATTTTTCCGATGGTATAATTTTTAATAAACCTGTTCAAATGCTTCAAATCTTTGGGTGTACTGCTGCCAAACTGAAGCCCGAACCTTTTTACCCTTGATTTGAAATAAGGGTCATCTTGAGAGATTTCAATGTCTGAAATGATTTTTGCCGGCAGCCCCTTAAGGCATACACCATCGCCGCTGATATAAATGTCAACACTTTTGAATTCTTTTAAACGGATGTTTCTGTCCAGGTAATATTGAAATGCAAACCCGCCCGGGCTTATATCCTTCATACTTCCCAGCTTGGAAAACTGAGTCTGTGGTAAAAGTACGACAAATCCTCCGCTCACAACTTTATGCCGCTCATGTTTCCGCCGCTCATTAAAATCTTTAATAATAGCCATATTAATACTTTTACAAATAGTTAACGGCCTTTTTTGAGGAATTTTACTCCAACGCAGTAACGCAGGCCTTCGTCTAAAGATTTACACCACATTACTTCCGCCCTGACCCCCCCTTTACCGGCCATCGGAAAACGGCCTCCGCTCGAGCTGGTATCGGTTTCAATAAAAACATCGGCTTCGGGTTCCAGGTTCTTTTTTGTCACAAAACACATGCCGGCCACGCTACAATCGCTCATGATCGCCTTTATGCGCTCATCGGTATTAAAATCCGTAAACATTATAGGAATTTCTTTATAATTACGGGCAAAACCCCTGTTACGATGAAGATGCATTAACAACCTCCATGATCCTGGCAAAGCAGCACAATGATTCTTTCCGGCAAACGTGTTCTCGCTGCAGATTCTTACTGTGAGGGAAAACTGTGAATTATATTTAATTCAAAATAGATACAACGTATGATCCAACAGGGAATACCATTTTCAAAATTCTTGAATTTTTAACAACGGTAGTTGGAGCTCAAAATAACTGAAGCTGATAAAAGGATAAATAAAAAAAATCTGTTTGTCAATGAATCCTGTGAACGATAAACCCGATAAACCGGTTTGACACACTCGAAATTTTATTCTAAGTTGCTGTCAACAAAATGATATTATCGGATATTCCAGAAAAATAATATTTTTCATTTAAAACAGGTTCAACATATTAATTTGCATTAAACCAATAAGATTTAACAGTTTGAAATCATTAAAAGAATTAAAAACCGCCCGCAAGGGGAGTTATACGAATTCTGATTTAACATTTTGATATCAAAACTTATTGTGTATAAGGCATGCTGTCCGGTTTATTTTTTTCATAACCTGTAATGTTTCGCATTTAAAGAATTCCATACCTGGAGGATGATAGAATGAGAAGAAAATCGGTTCCAGAAAAAAATCCCATCAGTATGATTATTCTTGTAGTCATTCTACTCTGTGCTGCCGGATTTGCCGGCTTTTACTTTGGTGTCCTTAAAAGAACATATTTAACCTCCATTGAAGTTTCCCATCCTCTGCCAATGGGATTCTCTAAATCAATGCAGCTTACGGCATTCGGAAGATTTTCTGATCACAGCACCAGAGATGTTACGAATCGAATTATATGGCGTTCGTCAGATTTGGATGTCGCTTCCATCAGCAACGCAGACGGAACCAGGGGACTTATCGTCAGCCGGAATACCGGAAAGACAAACATCACGGCAACAGATCCGGATACGGGTATTGTCGGGAAGACGGTTGTAACTGTTCTGGATGCACGTCTTGCATCCATTGCAATTTACCCTTCAGAGCCGACAATAACCCTTGGGCAGAAACAGCAGCTCAAGGCGACCGGGATATATGCCGACGGTAAGCAAAAAGACATATCTTCATCCGTTTTGTGGTTTTCATCCTCTGCCTCCGTAGCTTTTCTCGGAGATCCTCTCGGATCACCGGGTCTTGTCACATCAGCCGCAGCCGGTTCAACGGTAATCACGGCAAAAGATCCGGATTCAGGAGTTATCGGAACGACAAGCCTGAGCGTGTCGGAAGCGAAACTCATTTCATTTACATTGTCGCCTGATAATTCAACGATCTCCCTGGGATCAAATTTCCCCCTTTCCGCCACCGGATCATTTTCAGACGGAACCTCACGGGAAATTAAGTCTGAATTATTGTGGGCATCACTAAACCGAAACGTTGTGGATGTCGATAATGCAGATGCCGGCAAAGGATTGATTCACACCAAATCAGTCGGTTCCGCCACCATAACAGCAACAGACCCTGAAACCGGGCTCACCGGATCGGCTAAAATAAAGGTTACAAAAGCAAACATCATATCGCTTAAAATTCTGCAACAGAGCCCTTCCATACCGCTTGGTGAAAACAAACAGTTTACGGCCAGGTGCAGATTTACGGACGGCTCCAGCCATGTTCTTAAAAACTCGCGCGACTGGGATTCTTCAGACAGCTCGGGCGCTCAGGGGGCGCACGAGGGCGGCGATGAAGGGGTGGGTTGCTG
>JAQYVL010000161.1 GCA_030145525.1 Desulfobacterales bacterium | reverse complement strand
GAACTGCACCGGTATCCAGGCCTTTCGGCAGTGCGTGGGTATTGGTCGGAGGTTTTTTCGGCAGTGCGCGGGTATTGGCCGGAGGTTTTTTTGGTTTTCATCATCACTGCAGGTTTTGGAGCTGCAGGGCTGAGGGCCCTTTACAAAGAGAAAACCTCCAGCCTGCGTTTATATTTATTCCTCTGGCTTATTGTTCCTCCTGCCACGGCCCTTCTGATAAGCTGGGCTACCGGCATGTTATATAATGTGCGTTATGCGATAATTTCGCTTCCGGCATTTATTCTTATGGTTGGGCTTGGACTGGCAAGAAATGGACGGCTGTTTGCTGTCACGGGACTTGTTTTACTTTTTACAATTTCTTTTGCATCGATTGCCCGGGACCGATTTGATCCCCGGTATGCACGTGAGGATATTAGGGCTGCTTCCAAATACCTGGAAACGGCTGTTGAAAAACAAGACCGCATTTTTTTCAGTGGAGTGTCTGTCCGTCCGGTTCTGGAGCATTATTATAAAGGATCACATGAAATTGAGAGTTTGCCTGTACAGTTGGTTAAAACTGCCGAAGATGCCCGTAACATATTTAAAATGTTGTCAAAAGATCAAGGACGGAGATGGCTGGTATTGAGTCGTGATTGGAAGGAGGATCCGGACGGTTTATTGACAAAAGAGCTGGTAAAGAATCAAAAAGCGGAGCTGGCAGCCGAGTTTACAGGGGTAAAAATTTTTTGTATAAATAGATAGTTGGGGCTACGGGGCGTTTTCCTCAGAATTTTATTCGATTAGCTGAATGGATGATTTTTTACATCGAACAAATTATGGGATTAAGGGATTGATGAATTGTGGGATTGAAGGATCGTTTCAGATTAATTTGACGGAATATATTTAATTCCTGAATTTCGTAATTCGGTTTAACCGGGTCCTTTTGCATGAGGTTACATGATATAAGAAATGTTCATAGTTATGAATTTATAGTTGAGTAGTTGAAAAGAGACCGGGCTTCTATCTTGCCTCCCAATGAATTCCAAATATTCCAAAGCTGACATTTAGAAACCGATTCTTGAAAGACCCAAAGGGCTTGATCGTTTATGCCTGATCAGGGAAGTTAGGTATAAGTTTAGGGAAAGCTTGCGTATCCCTTCGATTTGCAATACAAAATATCTATGCAGAATCAAAAAAATATTATGCTTGGGCGGCTTAAAAAATTAATTTTCTTCGTCCTTGTTTCTGTTGGGGTAATGTTGGGTGTGAACTTGCTGACTTACTGCTGGGGTCACTTGTATGCGACAGGGATATCAATCCTGTGGCTGTTTTTGTTCGTTTATTTTTTAGTGGCCTGTATTTTCCAGATTTTTTTTGTGTGGTACCTTTACGGTCGCTTTAAAAAACGAAAGATCCCGAAAGCATCCCCCGGTCTGTCGGTGGATGTTTTTGTTACGGCATATAATGAGCCCATGTGGATCGTGGAAAGGGCGCTTCATGCAGCCGGTAACATCCATTACCCCCATACTACATATCTTTTGGATGACAGTCCGGAAGGCATTTATAGAGACCTTGCCGAAAGATTGAAAACGGAATATTTCACGCGGGAGGGCAACCTTCATTTCAAAGCTGGAAATATAAACAAAGCATTGGAAAGAACTTCCGGAGAATTTATAGCCATATTTGATATTGATCATGCCCCTGATTCGGAATTTCTCGACCGGACACTGGGTTTTTTTGATGATGAACGCATTGGATTTGTGCAGGTGATGGAAAGTTTCTGCAATGCTGATGAAAATTTGATTTCAGAGGCGTCTGCACAGACCGCAGTGGAATATTTCAACATTACATTGACCTGCAAAGATCAGGTGGGGGCCTGCAGCCATCATGGTTCAAATGCCGTTATCCGGCGAAAAGTTTTGGAGTCCATTGGCGGCTATCGCCCGGGGCTGGCCGAGGATCTGGAGACTTCCATTGCGATTCATAGCGAGGGTTGGGAATCGGCCTATGTCTGCGAACCCCTTGCTCCCGGATTGACGCCCGCAAGTTTTCAGGCATTTTGCAAACAGCAGCTCAAGTGGTCCCGGGGCGTGTTTGAAGCTGCCTGGAATTCTTTTCGGGAAAAAACGTTTTTTAAGCTCACATGGCATCAGAAGTTCTCCTACGGTGTACGATTTTATTATTATGTAGTGGGATTTTCTTTTTTTTGCGGGATGAATTTGACATTGCTTCACCTGTTAAGGCCGGACGCGACTGTTTATGAAGGCTTTATAGCCAGATTATTGTCCCTGACCGTTATTACATTGCTGATCCGGTTTTTAATGCTTCGTGAGTGCGGAACCGAACCTATTGCCAGAAAAGGAGTGCATTTCAAAGGTGCATCACTGGTTTTATGTATTTGGCCGATTTATGTGCTGTCGTTGATTTGCACAATAGCACGGATCCGGATACCGTTTATAAGCACGCCCAAAGAATCCGGAAGCGGCATTGATCTGCGGACAATCGTACCGCAAATGATAATGATTTGCGCTCTTGTGGCAGGTGTTGTCTGGAAAGTTATCCACTGGAACGAGGGGCCTGCACCGTTTACGCTGCTCTTCGCAATGATTCTGCTGGGACAGCACTGGATGCTTTTCGCGCTGATATGGAAAAGCTTAAGAGGCGCACTTGGTAAACCCGCATTGAATGATATTCAGACTGAAATGCAGGTGGCCAAACTTGATTCCGGAAAATCCGATCCAAGCGTAAGAAAAAATTGACAGAATCGTAAATGAACTAAAGAAGGATTCTTCTGTTCGGTGCAAAAAGAAAAGGGGCGTTCCACGATAATCCGATGGAACACCCCTTTTTTTAACTCGAAATTGACAGCCTAGCTTACCGTGACATTTACTGCGGCAGGGCCTTTTTGGCCTTGCTCAATTTCAAATGTAACCCGGTCGCCTTCATTGAGTGTCTTAAATCCTTCTGAATTAATTCCTGAATGATGAACAAATACATCCGGACCGTCTTCCTGCTCAATAAAGCCGTAGCCTTTGCTGCTGTTAAACCATTTTACAATTCCATTAACCATTGTGACATCCTCCTTTAAAAAAAGTTCTCATAGTTCCAGACTTTAGGTTGCCACTTTGAAAAATGGATCTTTCCTTTAGAACGAAACCGGCCCACTACAAAGAGTGAGCCTTTATTGATTGGTCTAACTATAACACCTTTTTTGCGAAAAGCAATCTAATTTTATAAATATTTTTGGCAGCAGCGGATGTTACGGCTGTTATACAATAATATCATCTCATGTTCTCAATGCTTTTTTTCTGATTTTCTATCTTCTGATGCCATTCATCACTTTCACCAAGATAAATTTCGGCTAAATTGTTGAATTCAATCGCTTGGGCGGTATTTCTTTTCATCAGCCAAGCTCTTGAAAGATAATAGTAATTTCGGCCTTCCTTCGGGTCAAGGCTGATTGCGCGTTCGAGCAAATTGATCGCATCGTCCGGCTTCCTGTTTTCAAGGAATCTGCAGGCCCTCTGTCTGAATTCTCCGGCAGCCTTTGTGCGCGCATCAATGCCTGTTCGTTCGGGTATAACAGCAGGATGGCTTTTAATATCCTCTCCTGCTTTATTTTGCGGGGCTGTCGGCCGCCATAGAGTGCAGCCGGAGAGAACCACCATGATAGTAATCATTCTTATGGCTGTGTTTTTATTGAACAAAAGACTTTATTCCTTTCATGATTTTGTCGAATATCTGAACTTTATGGATCGTGCAACCGCTATCCGGCACATTTCCCTTCAGAAAGACTTCTTCTTTTTTTTCAGGACAGCCGAATGCTTTGGGCAATAGCCCTGACTCCGGGCAGATTTTTATTTTTACGACCCCGGGCGGTATCTGGAACCAGGTTCCGGAAAGATGCTGGGGGATCGAGAGCATGAGATTTGCCCAGATGGGAAGCGCGGCGCTCGAACCCGTGGCATGAACTGAATCACCATTATCAAAGCCGACCCAGACAAGGGCCAGTATGTCGGGTGTATATCCAATGAACCAGGCGTCTCGAAAGTTACTCGTAGTTCCTGTTTTGCCGGCCACGGGAAAGGATATGCCGTAATTTTTCAGAGAGCTGGCTGTTCCGCTTACAACCGCGCTTCGCAGCATGGAAGAGATAATAAATGCTTTTGCGGGAGAGATCAACCGTTCAATCTGCATATGCCGCCGGTTCAGGATAACCCCGGAACTGTTTTGCACATTTTTTAATGATAACGGGTAGGGCTGTGCGCCATCTGCGGCAAAAACGCAATATGCCCTTGCAAGCTCAAGAGGAATTGCTTCAAAAGCACCGAGTGCAAGAGAAGGATAGGGATTCAGGGGGGTGGAAAAATGAAATGGTTTGGTCTTACGTATAATTTCGTCCAGGCCGGTCTGCATTGCGAGATCAACGGTTGCACGGTTATGTGATCTGGCAAGAGCATTTCTCATTGACACCGATGTGTCCGGAGTCGGTTTGAAATTTTGCGGTATCCATTCGCCTTCTTCTGTAGGATATGCCCTGGGTGCATTTGAAAAGAGAGTTGCCGGTGTAAATTTGTCCAGAGCCGTGAGAAAAACAAATGGTTTGAATGCGCTGCCAGTCTGTCTCCGGGCCTGGGAAATACGGTTGAACTGGCTGATGCTGTAGTTCCGACCGCCTGCCATGGCAAGGATGTAACCGGTTTTCGGCTGTATCACAACGATCGCCCCCTGAAGCCGTTTTTCAGGTCGGCTCCGCCGCAGTGCCGGGTTTGTGTTTTCAAGGCGTCTAAGGCCCTCTTCAAGAGCTGTTTCAGCAGCTTTTTGAATCTGGGTATCGAGGGTGGTATAAATTGAAAGCCCCAGACTGGACAGGTCGTCCTTGGAATATAAAACCTGTAGCTGCTTATACAAATAATCCATAAAATAGGGTGCTCTTCGGGGATGCGCCGCAAACCCAGCCGTCTTTACCAGGGTTGCAAGCAGAGCCTGAAGTTTTTTTTCAGGGAGCCATCCGTTTTTATGCATGGCTCGAAGCACGCTGTTTCTTCGATCCAGACAGATATTCGGGTTGATATAGGGAGAATATAGATTCGGGCCTTTGATTAAGCCGGCAATCATTGCGGACTCTTGGAGGGACAGTTCGTCAACGGGTTTTCCGAAATAGAAAAAGGAGGCCTCTCCGACTCCGTTGATCGATTCCGAGCCTCTCTGCCCCAGGTAAATTTCATTAAAATAGATTTCAAGAATTTCATCCTTGGTAAACTGAATCTCCAGGACTATAGCGATGAGAAGCTCCTTTACTTTTCGTGAGATTGTTCTTTCCGGTGTCAGGAAATAATTCTTGGCCAGTTGCTGCGTTATTGTTGAGCCTCCCTGGCGGATTTTGCTGTGTTTCAGATTTTTGTATAAGGCTCTTATAATACCGGTTACAGATATTCCGTGATGATGATAATAGCGATTGTCTTCAATGGCCATTACCGCTTTGATCAGATGATCAGGAATGTGCTTTATGGAAACAAGCTGCCGTCTTTCCCGTTCAGGTCCGAAAAACAGCATCAGCTCTTCGGGTTCAAATTCAAATATTGACAGCGGTTCTTGTGTATCAAACCGGATCATGGATTCGATCACATCCTCCTGAAATCGGATTCGAAGAGGAAATCCTTTCCGATTCACGCTCTGGAAGCTTGCATCATACAGGTAGATATCAAGAAGGTTCGAGGAAACCTTCATTTCTCCTTTTAGTTTCGGCAAGCCATCAACCTGCCGGTATCGGAGACGATGGAGTTTTTCAAAAAAGGAGGGGAGGTTGAGGTGCTGCCCCGGATAGATTATGGTTGTATCGGAATATACCCGGGAGGGAATCTCCCATTTTTTGCCGGAAAAACGGGTTTCAACGTGATTGGATAAATTTCTGAAGTAGAAAAACAGAATAGTGACAAGTGCCAGTAAAATTATTAGAAATAATAGTATAAGTCTTTTAAATCCGAACATTTATTTTGCCTTTGCGCTTTGTTTTTCAATAGGGATTCAGAATCTGATCTACTATATAAAGGTATCCTTTAAATAATTCAAATTATTAAAAACAAAACACGATAAAGATTCATTGATCACTTTATTTAAATTGTTTTATAATGCAGAATTTAAATAAGGTTCAAATAAGGAGTACCCATGAAAGCCTTTGAAGCCGCCTATATCAGAATCCATAAGTCTGGAGAGTTGACCCAAAAGATTGAAAAGGCCCGCCGGCTTTTAAGCAAGTGCACTGTTTGCCCCAGAAAATGCGAAATTGATCGCCTGAATGGAGAAATCGGTTTCTGCATGACCGGAAAATCCGCCATTGTCTGCAGTTTTCACGCTCATTTTGGAGAAGAAGCTCCCCTTGTGGGAAGCCGGGGGTCGGGAACAATTTTTTTCGCCTACTGTAACCTGCTGTGCAGTTTTTGTCAGAATTTCGAAATCAGTCATGAAGGAGAAGGCCAAATCGTCAGTGACAGGCAGATTGCACGGATGATGCTGATGCTTCAGAAAGAGGGGTGTCACAATATTAATTTTGTTACCCCTTCCCATGTTGTCCCTCAGATACTGGAAGCCCTTCCGTATGCTATAGAAGAAGGGCTGTCTGTCCCCCTTGTTTACAACACCGGTGTATATGACAGTGTGGAAACCCTGAAACTGCTTGAAGGTGTATTTGATGTTTATATGCCGGATTTTAAATTCATGGATACCGAAATTGCCGAGACGACCTGCAGGGCAGGGGATTATTCTATAGTTGCAAAGAGCGCCCTGAAGGAGATGCATCGCCAGGTGGGTGATCTGGTCATGGATGAATCGGGTATTGCAAGACGGGGGCTTCTGCTGCGGCATCTGGTTTTGCCGAAAAATCTCGCGGGAACAAGGGAGGTGATGCGATTCATTGTGAGAGATATTTCACCGGACACCTATGTGAATATCATGCCTCAGTACCGTCCCTGCGGCAATGCAAATAAAACACCCGGGCTCAGGCGGCGGATTACAGAGAAGGAGTTTGAAACAGCCATGGAGGCAGCAAAGGATGAGGGCATCCGCCGGTTTGATACAAGAAAGCGGACTTTTATGATTTGGTAGGAAAAGATACGGGTAAAAGCTTATCAAATAAAAAAAGAACCTGCTCATATTTTTTGATTTCTCAATTATTTTGACTGATTGCATTCTTTGTGATAGTGAAAAAACGTTTTTATTTTTGATAAAATTAACATTTCGCGGCTTCAGAGATTGCAGCAGGTTTGAGGGGTTATATTTTCAATCATCAGGTTGAGTTCAACAGGAGGTTTGAAAATAGAGTCGAACATCGCAGACATCTGGATAAAGGTATCGTAATGTTAAGCAGAATTTTGCAGGTATGTGACCGTCTGAAATATTTGTACCGGATCAGCCCCAAGGTAATGATCCGGAGGAGCTTTCATAAAATAATTGCACCAATCTACCGGCATGAAGTCGGCTATGTTACTTACAGATGCATTATTACTTATAAATATATGGACAATAAAGGTACTGAATGTATTGTTTTAAAAACACCGGAATCATTATAAGCCTTGAAGGACAGAATTCCCCCTTTGGTTCCCTTTCATAAACTGGAAAGGCATCTGGCAGATGATCCGGAAAGTATCGTTATTCTGGCAACGCGTCCAGATTTCAGCGGATCAGGGAAAAAGGTAATTGGCTATCGCATTTGTCAACCGAATGTTTTTGTTTTCCCGGGAATTAAAGAGAAGCTTCTCCTTAACAGCCTTTTTGTTACTCATACAGAGGTTTTTCCGGAATATCGGAGGCAGAAGGTTAATCAGATGATGAGAAGTGCTACATTTGGATTCTGCCGGGAAAATGGATTGACAAAAGTGCTGGGTGTCATTCTGGCTCATAATCAGCCATCAATCAAGAGTCAGAAACATTCAAAAGGCGGCAGTGTAATCGGTAAATTTGAATCCCTGTCCCTGTTTTTTGGTCTTTACAGATCCGCCACTCCACTTGATGAGATAAAAAAAGCCATAGAGGATCATGAGTCAAACGGAATCTGCAGCTAGGATTGATGAAGCTTTGCCTTTATTTGATTTATTGTATCGGTGATTTCAGGGATATCGAAGCGTTTTGCAATGACCATTATGAGAAAAAGAAACAGGGTTCCGACTATCAGGCAAATGATCAGGCTGTTGAAAAATGTGTTTTCAGCCAGTTGAAAGCGGATCAGTATTTTCAGTGGCTCAAGGATTCCTCCCAGTATTGCTGCCAGAATAAACATTCGTCCATAAAAAAAGTAGACCTTCCTGCTCTGTGTGTTGCCGCTTTTTCTGTTCCAGATAAAGTAAAGGAACGTTACCTGGAGGATGGAAGATATTGATATTGCCAGTGCAATACCGGATACGCCCATAAAGTTCATTCCGATGACATAGATCGGGACGCTCAACAATACTGCAAAAGAGCCCAATGCGGTCGGTAGAAGGGTGTTTTGCATCGCGTAGTATCCTCTTACAACAACGGTCTGGGCGGCGAAGGCAAAGGCGCCTGTCATGAGGAACAACAGGGCCTGAGCCGTGAGC
>JAQYVL010000160.1 GCA_030145525.1 Desulfobacterales bacterium | reverse complement strand
GTTCTCTGCATGTTTAATCCAAGGGGTGTAACAGGGAAGAATTAAATTCGTTCCTTCTATCGTGTCTGTCACAATAATGTTCCGATTCATGTGTTATCTCAGTGATCAAGTGGTCTCTGAGTGAAGTCTATAGAGGTCATTTGGAAAGTGCTCTTCATGAAGCGAAGCGTTAAATTTGAAACTGTCTGAGGGAGCTTGCGACCGAGTTTTTCAAATTTAGCGGAGCAAATGATAGAACGCTCCAAATGCCTAAATCAACGAACGAAGAGGCTATTGATCACCGTAAAAGAAGGGCATGATTTTTACTCCTTGACTCATTTTCACCGGAGACACGGATGGCCCTTTTCCCGCTGACAGGACATTCATGTTCACATGTTCCGCATCCAATACAACTTTCCGGGTCAACAAAAGGTTTTTGCAGCCGGACAAAAATTTCGATACTAATTCCCGGTGAAAGGAATACATTCTGCGGCCCCTCATCGGACAAGGTAATTGAATCAGAGCTGTTATCAGTAATAGGTAAATATCCGGCTTCTTCATGGTCGTTTGTTTTCAGGAAATAATCTCCGGTGCCAAATTTTCCAGGCTTTAAAATTCCCCCGGTAATTGTAATTCGGCCCCTGTCTATGGCTTTAACCAGTATATTGGAATCAATTCGAACACTCTCAAAGGATTGCCGTGTAAAGATGGCCTTGGGGCTGACCGGACAATTTTCCTGGCAGACAATGCAGGGTTTATCCATGGCCCAGGGGAGGCAGCGATTTTTGTCCAGAAAAGCAGTTCCGATACGTATGGGCCCTGTTTCGGAATAGTTCTTTTTCCCGAGTTTTTCTTCCAGGGTTATAGGCCTTATTGCTGCGGAGGGACAGACATTCCCGCATGCAATACAATTCAGCTGGCATCCGCTTGTTCCGATACGGAAGTTGAGTGTAGGGGTCCATAGCCCTTCAATCCCGCCTGTAAAACCGGCAGGGTGAATAATATTTGTCGGACAGATTCTCATGCACTGGCCGCATTTAATGCATCTTGACAAAAAGGTTTTCTCATCGAGCGCTCCCGGAGGCCTTATTTGCTTGGGATTCCAGTTCGGGCCGACATTACCGCTCAACCGTAAAATTGGGATTAATGCAGCGCCGGAAATCGCTGAAACGATCAATTCACGCCTTTGGATATCAGGTGATACAATCTCGCCGGAAGCAGAAGGGGATATGGAGTATTGTATCAGATCTGTCGGGCACTTTTTCAGACAGTTCATGCAAAGAACGCATTCGCTGATTCTTATTTTTTCAGAGGGCTCACATGCACCCTCGCAATCTGTTTCACACAGGGAGCATTTTGTGCAATCTCCTTCTTTTTGTCCGACCCGCCAGATGGAATAGCGGCTGAATATTCCGAAAAGTGCACCAAGCGGGCAGACAAAGCGGCAGTAAAAACGGGGTACCACAAGATTCAGGAGAACAGCGCTAAAAAAAATCGCTCCTATAATCAGCGTTTCTTCATAATAACGCCTGTTTACGGAGAGGAGTAGAGATGTTTTATCAGCGATAGGCAGGAGGATCAGATTGACAGACCTTTGAAAAAGTGGAATCGGATCAAGCAGTCCGGTCTGAAGGGATGATGAAAACATTTCATCTGTTTTCATCAAAGCGCTGATAACCGCCCACCCGCCTAAAAAGCTGAAAAGGATTAGTATAGATTTTTTTGAATTTGAAACATGTTTAAGTGCCGCGAAGATAATGAGTATGATACATGCTAAAATCGAGAGAGCTGTGAAAATCCTGGGTGATGACGACGGGAGAGACAGAATAATGTTAATTGAATCCCCTGCTGCGGCTGTCAGCATGAAAATTAGAATCCAGTATTTCAGGAAGTGGCCTTTATGATATGAATTGACACGACTTTTTTCCGATTTTGATTTATTCCTCTTTCCAAGAATTCCGACAAACTGGTGAAGCGCTCCGAAGGGACAGACCCATCCGCAAAAGAACCTTCCCAAAAGAATTGTCAATACGATTGTTACGAGGCACCAGGCAAGCCCTTTATAAACCGTTTGCGAGGTCAGTAAAACGCCTATGCCGACCAGCGGATCAAGTTGAAGAAACCAGTTTACAGGCCAGCCTTGAAGCTGCCACCAGCTTTCGCCAAGTGTGGTAACGACACAGAACCAGAGGAACAGGGCTATAAAGAAAATTTGTGAAATTCTTCGAACAAGTACGATTTTCATAATTGAATTCTACCGCCGGGCAGCCAAAATATTTTTTATATCGGTTCAGTTGTAATCAGGCCAGTTACCCGGTGCTGACCATGATCGGATTAAGAGATTTAAAATCAGCACTTCCAACCCCTGCTTCCTGAGCTTTTTTTATAAACGGGAGTTCATTCGCATTTTTTCCCAAAAGCGTTGCTCCAAATGAATCTGCCGCAACCTGGTCAGTGCTTATAATCATTGTATCGGTCTGCTTCAGGTCTGAAAGTGATCCGCCTGTTGGACCGTTTGTCATCATGGTGACCGTACCGTCCAGAATTACCAGAGTGGGTTTTACCATCATAGCCAGTTCCTTGATGATGTTATGAATATCCTGGTGAAAGACGTTCCTTCTGCCCCCCAGAATACCATACCAGTTTTTCATGGCCATGGATGCGCCGCTTCGGTGATGATCTTTTACCGGTGAAATGCCGATCACCTTGTTTACACCCTTGAAAGGGTGAAAAAGGAGGGGCCAGTCCTTTATAAGTTCCGCGCCTTCGACAGTTATCGGTTTGAAATAACTGTTTTTAGGCAGATAAACCTCTGCCCCGGCGGTTTTCGCGGCTGATTCAATTCCCGTCAAGGCAAAGCAGCTTGCAGGATCATTGATTGGATTGTCCGTAACTTTCACCTTTTCAGCTCCGGCCTTCAGGCAGAGACGTACTACTTCTCCAACCAATTCGGGGTTGGTTGTCGCAGAGAGAACAGGAGGAGTGGCAAACGCGGCGTTTACTTTTACAAGAACATGATCACCCTTTTGAATAAATGATTCAATCCCGCCAAGTGCCTTGAAACCCATATTTACTGTTTTGATCCGATCGCTTCCGGTTGCAACGGCAATTTTTCTTTTTTTTCCCTGGATTGAATAATCAGGAAGAGTTATGTTTCTCTCTTTCTTGTCAGTAGGTTTCGGATCAGATGGTTCATAAAAGCAGTAGCCCACAGAACATGCAGCGGCTACGGACAGCCCTGCCTTTGAACATCGAAGCAGGAACTGCCTCCTGGTTTCACTGCTGCTTTTTACTGCATCGTTCATTTTAAAGCTCTGCCGATTCCGTTGAAAAGAACCGCTGCCGCTGTTTCCGCTGTTTTTCTGTCCCCGGCTTCATGAACACCGCAGAAATATGATCCTGAAGTAAAGAACAGTTCATACGAATCAAAAATTTTAATGAGATTTGAATTTTTGATCCGGTCAGATCCCGGTATCTCGATCCCTCCGAAGTTTTTCAGAAATTCCCTGTAATCAGAAGAAAGCTTTTCAGCGTTTTGGGAAGTTTTTCGATTTGAGATAAAAACCATTACTTCCTCTCCATTCAGGCTGCAAGTGGACGTAAAGACATTGTTCAGTTTGTTGAATCCAAAGGCGCTTGAGGGTATTATGGAAATACGGTCCAGATCCGAACATTCTTTCGGAAACATCGAAAGCTCGGGAATTGAAACGCTTTCTGAAGGAGTTTGCCGTACAAAGAGTTTCGCAAACTCAAGTAAAAATTGTTTCATCTCTTCCGAAGATTTTGAAGAGATGATCTCAAGATAATAAGAGCCATGCACCAGAAAAAGGGCATTTTCAGTCTGGTAGGAGAACCTTGAAATTTCGGTGGGGGTTCCGCTGTCGCGCCGCTGAATGCTGAACACGGCAAAAGCGCTTGACGGGGTTTTCATTTCATAGATAAGCGCTTCCATCCATAACTCAGGGTTCTTTTGCGATTTTATCCGCTGGCTCAGCAAACGAATAAATCCTGCTGAGAGATAAAGTTCAGCCTTGCCATTGATCTTCTCATAAAGTGTATCCGGGGAAAAATTTTCAGGAGCGGTCATGGGCGTCGTTCCCTTTGGAATCGGGATTATGATTTTTTCATTGGAACGATCACCGGACACATCGATTTTATTTTCGGAAACCAGGGTGTCATGAAGAGAAATAACGGCAGGGTTAAATTGAAACTGCCTGGCAAAGACACCAATTGCAATCCCCGCGATAATCAGCAGTATAAATAAGCCAATGCCGGTTTCTAATTTTGAGGGTTTTTGATTTTTCTTTTTCACATGGACCCCATCTCGTTTTTATGATGCAGGCAGGAAAATTCTTTGACATTACATGTTTTCAGGTCCATTTTTTGCGTTGCCGCAAGCGGCGCATTTTGTAATAGGCGCCATTTGCGGTGTTTTAAATATAATTCAGAATACTTCACAGTATTTATTTGCCGGATTTAATCAGCGTTTTCATGCAAGGATTCTGGATGCTTTTTTCATCAGCTTTCCAATTTCCATTTTTTGAGGACACTTTCTCTCGGCGGCTGAAAAGTCTGTTGAGGCGAGAACCTTTTTAATGTCACCCGGGATTTTGTCCTGCATCTCTCTTGCGAAATCATGTTCTCCATAATGCTGCTGATACATGAGGTATCTCATGATGTCACCAATCGGGACGCTGTTGTTAATTTCCGCTTCACAGACAGAAGCGCAGCCTGCACAATAACCGGAGCAGGTCTGAAGGGCATACTGTTTTAGAAATGACATGTCCTTTGCCGAAAGGCCGGTGTCATCCAGTGCAGCGGAAATATTCGACATGAGTATCGTTGAGTTCGGCATCTGTGAACATATGCTGGCGATTTTTTTGTCTTCCCAAACAGCCTTGAGCTTTGCCTGTTTGTCTGTATACCCATTCTGAACAAACCTGCCGGCCATGTGAAGTTCTTTTTCGGAGTCTGTTTTTACAGATCCGCCTCCCTGAGTTTTCATGGCTGTAAGTCCGATTCCGGCTTCAGTACAGGCCTGGATAGCCTCTTTCATGGAATTCTGATGCATGAGTCGGAAATTATATGTAAGCATAATTCCGTCTATCCAGTCGAGTTTGGCGGTCTCCATCAGACAATCTTCCATGTTCTGATGGGTGCTGAAGCCAAAAAGTTTTATTTTACCCTGTTTTTTTGCTTTTTCAGCCCATTTTCGAGCTTCACTGCCGACTTCTTTCATGCTGCTCACCCCATGAAGGAAATAGAGATCAATATAATCAGTATTCATGCGTTTTAATGAGGTCTCAAGTTGATTGGTCATCCCTTCCGGATCTTTGGCCCAGGATTTGGATACCAGAAATATTTTTTCCCGGTCAGCCGGGGTTTTTTTGAAATATTTTCCTATCCCTTTTTCACTCGTACCACCGCCATATACGTGTGCCGTATCCCAGTAAGTAATCCCTAATTGCAAAGCCAGTTTCAGAATGATCTGGTTGGCCGGAATATCGAACATTCCGCCAAGGGAAAGTATGGATACATCTTTGCCGGTTCTGCCAAACGGCCTCGTCGGGACGGTTTTATTTTTAGAAGTCTTAGCCGCTGTTTCCGCGGATGCATCTTTTTGCATCAGGTGTTGCGAAAGAACAGCGCCAACTCCGGTTGCACCTGCGGTCTTTATAAAATCTCTCCGCGAACATCTCTTGTCATTTGATGCCATGATCAATTCCTCCTTTATAAATATTTACAAAACCAAATTCTTTTTAAGGTAGGTGCCGTCTTTCTCAAAAAACAGATCCACCTTTTTTAGCAGCCTCTTCGCTTTTTCTTTGGTTGCCTCATTTGCAAAGCTTTTTTCCGGAAGCAGATTTTCAGGTGCCGAAATGATTTTATTGAGAGAATTGACAAAAAGTTCTCTGTCCTGAATCCGAACCGCATAATACTTGGCATATAAATAATACCAGGGCAGAAATTTGGAGCCGGATATTTCAAAAGCTTTGTCAAAATGATGTTTTGCCAGTTTCGGATCGCCTCCCATATTGGCAGAATGAGCAGAATTATAGGCACCGAACATTATATGAATGGCGCCGTAGTTAAACGTATCGTCAAGTTCCATCATCCGGTCCATCATGGCAAGAATTTTTGGCCTGTCATTGATGATTTCCGGGTATTTCCTCCAAGAGAGGCCCATGCATGAGAGCCAACTGTTTGTTGCAAAAAACAGGGCCCGGGCATCTTCTTTGGTCAGTTTTTTCAGTGCTTCGTTAAATTCGTCATTTGAGCATGTAAGGGGATCTCCAAAATCCTGGCTTTGATTTAGAGCTCTCATGGCATAATTTCTGGCTTTTTTATGAAGCTTCGCGGCACGCAGCTTATCCGTATCTTCAACAAAAAGGAACGCATACCCGCTGTAAGCCTCTGACGCCCTGATCAAAAGGTCTGTGTTGTCGGGTGCCACCTCAATAAAACCGTCCAACTGCACGAGACTTGCCGGCATGGACTTTCTCACGGTTTCAACATCACCATTTCTATTCGTTGAAACGCTCATTCCGCTCATTATCGGCTTCATCTGGCTGATCATGAATCTTGATCGGGCTTTTCCGCATCCTGAAATAAGCAAAACAGCAAGTAGAAAAGGAAATATTCGTTTTCGGATCTTTTTCATTGATTTCTCCTCTTTTAAATAATGATCAACATATCGGATTTAAAAATGCTTCTATCTTGGATTCATAAAAACGAAAAAAAGAAAAATCACCCGCCTGGAAGTAAATCGACATATGCCGGATGCTCCGTTATCGATAACAGGAAAGCTTTATGAATTCAAGCTCTTTATCATCCTTCGGGACACGGGTAAAAATTCATTTTTCTCGCTGCCTTATCTAATAAAGGAAATGCTTTGAAAAAATAAAGGAATGTCAGGAAGGGCCCGGATGGATTCTTCAGTGAAAAACAGCGCGATCTCCTGCCAAATGACGTGATGATCAATTTTGCTTTTGCGTTTTGCGAAACCGGAAAATATATTTGGCCGGAAGTTCGGATGCAAACCCTGCTTTACAATCTTTGTGTATTTTGTGTATATTGATAAATAATATTTCATGAGGTTAAAAAAGATGACGGAATGCACCCCTGTAGATAATGTCCTGGATCAATTGCTGGAACTGTTAAAGCTTGAAAAAATCGAAGAGAACATTTTTCGAGGAAACAGCCAGGATCTGGGATTCGGAAACATATTTGGAGGCCAGGTTCTCGGTCAAGCTTTATCTGCAGCGTCCCAGACAGTCGATGATGACCGGAGCGCCCACAGTCTGCATGGATATTTTATGAGACCCGGTGATCCGAAAAAACCTATCGTATATGATGTCGACTGTATCCGTGATGGAAAAAGTTTCACAACAAGACGGGTCGTGGCCATTCAGAAAGGGCGGGCAATTTTCTCAATGGCAGCCTCTTTTCAAATCGAAGAAGAGGGGTTTGAGCATCAGGCCTCGCCGCCTGATGTACCAGGACCCCATGAAATCAAATCCGAAATTGAAATGGCCCTTAGTGTCAAAGATAAAATTCCGCTCTCGATCAGGGATAAAATATTATGTGTCAAGCCGATTGAGATCCGGCCTGTAAATCCGATAAATCCTTTTTCACCGACAAAAGAAAAGCCAAAGCGATATGTATGGTTTAAAACAATTCACAAAATGCCCGATGATTTTGCCGTACATCGATATTTACTTGCCTATGCCTCTGACTTCGGATTGGTGGCCACCGCACTCTATCCTCACGGACACACTTTTTGGGAACGAGCCCTGCAGGTAGCCAGCCTTGACCACTCCATGTGGTTTCATCGTGATTTTCGGATTGATGACTGGCTTCTTTATGTTATGGAAAGCCCAAGTGCAAGTAAAGCAAGAGGGTTGAGCCATGGCAACATTTTCACACAAGATGGCCGGCTGGTTGCCTCTACGACCCAGGAAGGGCTGATCCGATATCGTGGCGGGAAACCATTGTAACCGCATGCCTTTCGCGAATATGTAAAAATCAAAATTAGATCTTACAGCCATTATAAGTGGTTTTATCATTTCCTGACAGATCAGATAAAAGAATCTACACTTTCGATCGAAAAGCATCGAGGCGGATTTCAAGGATCTATCAAAGATTTTTAAGGGAGTATTTTTCCTGTTGATATGAAGGGAAATCTCAACGACCTGCATCATCAGCGGTCGGCCTGAGCTTGCCGCGTCATAGCTGACCTGCCCCTCGAAAAATGATCCAGACATAGAGTTAAAATTTTGGCTGATGCCATAATCATATTCATGAGAAAACACTATAACATCGATCTGGAAAACCTCTAAAAAAAACAGGGGCGCTATGAATAAACCATCTTGAAAAGGATTTCACGGATGCTGAAAAGGTGATCTCTCTTGCAATACAGGACAGTGGAACGTTGCTGTCATGGAACAGTTGTTACAAAAGGTATTTTATTTTGCTTACAGAGGAACTGGACGACATTTCGACCCGACAGAGCTGCCGAAGGGACACCGCCCCCAACGAAAACCCAATGTCCGGCCATGAAAAAATTTTTAAGATGCGGTAGCATATTTTTGATATGATACAATCCGGTTTCGGGGGTGATCATCCATCCCTGGTGCGACCCCTGCCAATTTCCCGTATAGCGGACATAAGTAAGCGGCGTGGTCATATCGCGCATTTCAATCATGTCGGCAAGACCGGGAAAACGCTTGTCAATCATGGAAACCACCCGGTCAATGATATGTTCCTTCTCCGCTTGATATCGCCGCTTATCTCGACTGAAAGGTTCCCAATAGGTCATGTTCGATGGGATCAGTATTTTTACCAGTGTTTTGTCGGGAGGAGCCGCGCTGGGATCGAAATTGTGAATACGGATTCCCAGCCGGGTCATTTTTTCACCGGCTATGACGAGCGGTTCTTTTACCGGAAAGTATACACCGGTAGAATTGCCCAGACCAAGGTCGAAGGTTTGTTTAAGTCCTAGCGATATGTAAATCAAGGGTGGAAAGATGGGATATTTTTCATAATAGCCCCGGATCTTCTTGTTCAGGAATTTGCCTTCCAGCATCTTGAAAATCGTCGTGTATCCATCCGCGGCGGAAATTATATAATCCGCACGATGCTCCGTTCCATCCTCAAACTTGATTCCCACGGCACGCTTATTTTCAACCAGTATTTTGGACACCCTTGAGCCGTAGTGGCATTGCCCTCCAAGGTCACGGTAACGACGTTCAATTGACTGGGAAAATTCAAACGAACCTCCCAATGGATAACCGGATGTTTTTTGGTGAAGCATGGAGAGGGTCATCATGAAAAAGTAAAGCGGAGTGTCCGGAAACCATAAATCCGCAAACAACTCACGCAGCAGGGGGCTTTTAAATCGGGTGGAAAATTCCCGCATGGATATTTTAAACCATTTCCGAAAAAATCCCAGATGGGGGAGTAGTTTGAGAAGAACACGAAGTCCTTCGATCGGACCGTATAATTCAGGTGCTTTGAGAATCGGCGGGTTAAAACCAAGGCAGCGGCGTACCCCTTTGATGAATCCTGTGATCAACGCACAGTCTTCCGGCGCAACAGTCAGCAAGTGTTCTTCCAATTTGTCGATATCGGAATGCAGCGTGACGGATTTTCCATCCGTTCCCTCAAAACAGATATAGTCTTCATAGTTTTCAAACCGCCGTCCCTGCAAAGCCCCCAGTTCCTTCCAAACCTGATAAAAGTCAGATTGTTTCGCGCAACCGACCAGTGTATGGACACCACCGTTGATATTGTAACCATTTCGGTGCCATGAGGTGCATAGTCCGCCCGGTCGTGTATGCATCTCAAAAATCCGGGTGCAAAAGCCATTCATCTGGGCATAGCATCCTGCCGATAAACCCGCGATGCCTGCCCCGATGATAATCACTGATTTCTTTTTCACTGTACACCGTCCTTATGCATTCCATGCCTCGGAATGACCATCGGATTGAAACACTTATCTATCTCGCTTTTATTAGGAAAAACTGTATGGGCAAGCCGCTTGTGCGTCAACAATATTGTTCGTGCAATCGCCGTAGCATGGCAGCGGTCCTTCCAGGAAGTGTAACAGGAAAAAGAGGAAGGAATAAGGCATAGCTTTTCACGACTTGATGTATCGCAGAAAACGTCTTGTATGTCAAATTTTAACAGGACATTACTAACTTAAAAATTGGATCAGTTTTTAGAGGGGAGGCAGGAAAAAACGCATTTATTGGCTATCATTCCTCGGCCCTCGGCCAAAAAACTCAATTGAAGGTGTAATTTATCTTTTCCATTTTCCAATTTCTATCTCTAACTTCAGGCACAATATGTTGGGTCACTCGAATAAATGCAAAAACTGAGATCTCTAAAGTTATTCATAAATCCAGGAAAAGCTTTGATAATAATCCCACAAGATATTGATTCTTGGGAAAATGAAGAGTAGCTTTTGATTTCCAGAGAAATTAATTTAAATCTGGTGGCTGGAGGATTTTATTTTTGTTACGTATAGCAAAGATAAATCAAAACCACACGAATACAGCCAAAACCTTTATATTTGATTTACCGATCTAAGGATGTGCAGACAACATTAAAAATTGGGGTTAAGCATCTTTTAGATGAACTACTCCATGCGATATGTTGGAGATATCTGTAAT
>JAQYVL010000159.1 GCA_030145525.1 Desulfobacterales bacterium | reverse complement strand
ATAGCAACTGGCCGGCATATTAGAGATACCGAAATCTTTCTGGCTGATGTTCCAAAATGCCAAGCCATCTTATTTTGCAACGGTGGAGGGATTTGGGACACCTCAACCAGCTCCAGTCAGTTTTTCAATCGCCATCTTCAGAATAATAAGTTTCTCTTCAGCCGGCGGCATATCCTCCGGCCGGATCAGTGACATGTGTTTTTTCATCCATGGCACAAAAGCGAAGTTAAACAATGCAATTCGGTCAGGGCTGATATCAATGATAGAATCGATTGTTTTCTCAAAGGTTTCTGAGGTCTGAAAGGGGAGGCCGTATATCAGATCCAGATTCATGCTCTGAAAATCCAGTTCGCGGACCCAGCCGATCACCTTTCTGGTCATTTGTTCAGGCTGAATTCTGTTTACGGCTTTTTGCACCTTTTCATTGAAATCCTGTACCCCCATGCTGATTCTATTGAAACCGCCGCTTTTTAAAGCGTAAAGATGGTCTTTGGTTAATTCTCTGGGGTCGATTTCACACCCGGCTTCCACGTCTTCCTTGAAGTCAAATCGTTTTTTTATATGGGAAATCAAATCGGTAATTTCATCCGGATCCAAATGAGTAGGCGTCCCTCCGCCCCAGTGTATCTGAGTTGTTTCCCTGCCGGGTGCAACATGAGAGCTTGTCAGATCTATTTCACGCTTCAGGTATTCAACGTATTTTTTGATCCTCTCCCTGTTGTGGGTAACTATCATGTTACAGCCGCAAAAATAACAGAGGGTATCGCAAAACGGAAGATGATAATATAAAGATAAATCAGGCAGGTCCTGTCCGCTGTTAGTCCTGACAATCTCGTCCATAAAGTCATTTTGAGTAAAGGATTCGCTAAATTGAGGAGCAGTTGGGTAGCTAGTGTAGCGTGGGCCGGGTTTGTCATATTTCTTGATTAGGTTAACATCAATTCCAAACAAAAGTTATCTCCTTTATTGTCGTTAATTCCATTCCAAACAGTCTATCCATTCGATTTGGTCTACTGAGAGTGAAAAGCAACGCTCTCCTCTTTGACGGATTTTACCAATGCTTTAAGGTTCTCAGGCGGGATATCCGGCAATATTCCATGTCCGAGATTGAATATATGCCCGGACCCATTACCGAAAGACTGTAAAATATTAACGGCTTCCTCTCTTATCCTTTCATGACCCGCATAAAGGATTGTGGGGTCCATGTTCCCCTGGAGCGCAACTTTATCACCAATCTCTTTTCTGATATCGCCGATTTTCATTGACCAGTCCAGCCCGATAACGTCGGCGCCGCATTCTGCAAGCCGGCTGAAACTGAAATGTACACCTTTGGCGAATACAATAACAGGAATATCCTTTTGTTTGATTTCTGAAATTATTTTTTCAATGTATCTCAATGAAAACATTTCAAAATCATTTTGAGAAAGAATTCCGCCCCATGTATCGAATATTTGAATCGCGTTCGCGCCGGCTTCAATCTTCGCGTTTAAATACAGGGAAACCGCATTCGCAATTTTATCCAGAAGGTTGTGAGCCAGTTTTGGATCACTGTAAATCAAGTTTTTCACATTCGAAAAGTTTTTGGAACCCTGGCCTTCAACCATATAGGATAACAAGGTCCAGGGGGAACCGCTGAATCCGATCAGAGGAACACGTTGATTTAATTCTTTTTTCGTCAACGCCACTGCATCAAGTACATATTTCAGGTCAATCGAAGGATCAATGTCTTTAAGACTTTTTGCATCCGCTTCATTTCTGATCGGATTTGGAAATACCGGCCCACTGCCTTCGTGCATTTCCAGATGCATTCCCATTGCTTCAGGGATAACGAGAATATCGGAAAAAATAATTGCCGCATCAACACCGATCAGATCAATGGGCTGCAAGGTGATTTCGGCTGCAAGTTCAGGAGTTTTGCACATAGTTAGAAAATCAGCTTTTTTACGTATCGCTCTGTATTCAGGCAGATATCGGCCTGCCTGCCGCATTACCCATATAGGAGTTCTTTCAACCGGCAGCCGTTTACAGGCTCGTAAGAATAAATCATTTTTTAGATCTGTCACGAATGTCTCTCCTTACTCAGTTTTTTTAAAATTTTGAATTAATTTTTCAACGGATTGACCGCTGGGTGTCACGGCAACAGGATTTATTTCAACAAGCTCTTCCCATGCCTTGATAGCGCTCTCTACATCATTTAAATCATGCATGAGCACGATACCTTTGTTGAACCTGGCAATCTCGGCTCGCGGATCTACCGCAATCGCCTTATCAAAGGCCTTAACCGCTTCAGCAGGCTTCCCGGTTCGGCGATACATAACCCCCATATCCGTTAATACTTCCGCATTGTCTGGATTGATCTCCAGTGCTTTCTTATATGCCTCAACTGCTTTTTCATGTTTTCCGGAATCAAAGTAAGAATTGCCCAGCTCAATCCATGCCGTTGTATCATCAGGTTTTTCCGATGTCCATTTTTCAAGTTTTAAAATTTTGGCCGCAATTTCCATCTGCATATCTTGTTTATTCATATCATGCTGGTGGGTTTCCGGTGCTTGAACTGTAGCATCCGTGGGCGTTTTATAAAGAGTAAAAACAGTTCCGCCCATGAACCCGAGTATAAAGGCAATAATCCCGACAACCAGTACGGTTTGTTTTTTAACATATTCATCTTTATTGTCTTTTGGATTTGACATCTGTTCCCCCTAAATTTTTATATAAAAAAAAGAAATTTGTAATTCTGTTTGCCTATATTAGATCAATCCTGAAATTTTTTAATAATGCCTGATGAGCCGCATTAGAGGATAATCCGATTTGATCGACTTATGCATAAGGATTAAGGACAGCTTCAAGAAGTTTTATCATTATATATTTCATTTAAAACTTTGCCGGCTCCTGCTTCCAGTAAGTCCTTTCCCAAAGCTTCACCCAGCTTTTCAGGTTCTTTTTTACTTCCCCGCATTTTCTTTTTATAGAATCTCTTCCCATCCACAGAAGCAACCATTGCTGAAAGGTTTATAGAATCGGATTCTACTTCCGCATAAGCACCTATCGGTACCTGGCACCCTCCTTCCAGGAATTTTAGCAGGGATCGTTCTGCGGATACCGCTAAAAAAGTGTTTTCATCATGGAGAGATCGGACAATATTTTCCGCGAATGAATTGTCTTTTTTAACCTGGATTCCTAAAGCGCCCTGGCCAACCGCAGGTATCATTTCATCAACACTTATATAAGAAGAGATGTATTTTCCCATTTTCAATCTTTCAAGACCGGCTCTTGCGAGGATAATGGCGTCCCAGTCAGAATCGATAAATTTTTGCACACGGGTAGGTACGTTGCCTCGAAGATCGACAATTCTTATATCAGGCCGGATATTTGCAAGCTGGGCTTTCCGACGTAAGGAACCGGTGGCAACAGTAGCTCCCAGGGGCAATGACTCAATTGTTGTGCCGGATTTTCGGGCTATCAAGGCATCTTCAACTTCATGGCGCTTTGTGACAGCGGCAAGTTTTAATCCTTCGGGAATTGTTGTTTCCAGATCTTTCAAGCTGTGCACTGCAATATCGATATTTTCATTTTGCAGCTCAACCTCAAGTTCTTTGGTAAAAAGCCCCTTATCGCCAATCTTGGAAAGGGCGACATCAAGAATAATATCTCCTTTGGTGTTGATCAAAGTTATTATTACCTCAATATTTTTATGGTATTTTTCGATCTCATTTTTAACGTGATTTGCCTGCCATACTGCCAAATCACTTGATCGTGATCCGATAATTATCTTTTTTTCCATATCAAAGTTATTTCTTTCCTTAAAATCTGTGGGATGCTTGTAATATATTTTTCTAATGTTGATGCATTCGTAAAAAGGCAAAAGTTTCAAAACTTAGCTATGGAACTTACTGAAAATATTATGGGCCAAGTCTGAAGTATAGCAATATTTGGACTTTTTGCGAAACCATCAATGCCGACTGATAAAATGTCAGGGTGTCAAACTCTTTCTAATATTTTTACATAACAACTACGAGTACAGGCTCCTAATATATTGATCGTTTATTTATAGACATAATATAGCAAACTATGATATCCATGGCAACACTATATATGCACTATATATGCTCGGCTTCCATATTAATGAACCTTTTAATCCGGCTAAAAGCTAAAATGCTAATTTGACCTGAATGGCGAAAAAGGAAAGGGAATGAATGTGGAGGGTGATCTGACCAGTAGTTTTCTGAGGGCAAAGGTAGAGTCTCTGCCGTGTAAAGAATGCCATGGCCCTGATACATTGATGAAGTAATAATATTTTCATTATCCGAAAAAGCGTACAAAAAAAATTCTATAATATATGGATTAGAACTGTTTATCCG
Source organism: Desulfobacterales bacterium (assembly GCA_030145525.1). Taxonomy (GTDB): domain Bacteria; phylum Desulfobacterota; class Desulfobacteria; order Desulfobacterales; family SURF-7; genus JAQYVL01. The sequence continues at coordinate 5,953 of JAQYVL010000159.1, read as the reverse complement.
AAAACAGGGCGACAGCCGTTAACAGCTCTTATGTGGTGTGTCACATGAATTTTTTGGTCATTACAACCCTTATTTTTTACCTGCTGAGTACAGCCGGATACATTGTTTATCTCTTTCTGCAAAAAGATCGTCTATACAGGGCGGGATATTATTTGCTGGCAATTGGATTTTTATGCCATGCGGTGCTCGTTTGCGCTGAAGCTTTTATAGTCGGTCATATCCCGGTTCATAATCTTCGGGGAACTCTGCTGGTTGCGGGATTGACCATTGCAGGTGTTTTTCTTGTCCTGCAATTTAAGTTTAAGCTGAAGATTCTCGGTGTTTATGTGGCGCCATTGACTGCTTCCGTTCTTTTTATTGCGTCACGTCTTCCAGACACCCCCATGCAGCAGATAAATAATGTATTTAACAGCGTATGGCTTATTTCCCATATCATTGCTATTTTTATCGGGGAAGCGTCTTTTGCCCTCGCCTGCGGAATTGGGATCTTCTATCTTGTCCAGGAACGTGCCATCAAGAATAAAACCCAGGGTTTCTTTTTCAGGCGGCTGCCTTCCCTGGAGCTGATTGATAATACAGGATACCGGTGTATCATTATCGGATTTACAGTGCTCAGCGTCGGACTGGTAACCGGCTTTGTGTATGCCGAGTTTGTATGGGGCAGGTTCTGGAGCTGGGATCCCAAAGAAATATGGTCCATGATAACCTGGCTTTTATATGCAGCTCTGCTTCATGGTCGTATTAGCACGGGATGGCGCGGTCGAAAAGCAGCCATTATGTCTATTGTGGGATTTGTTGTGCTTTTGTTCACTTTTTTCGGGGTAAATTTTTTGATGGAAGGGCATCATGGGGAGTTTACGAGATTTTGATGTGAAGATCGGGATTTCCAAAATGGGAGAAGACTGCTAATTTATTTATTCAATACATTATAATTTATTATTCAATACTGCCATGCTAAATATTTTATTGATAGGATTAAATCATAATACTGCACCGATTGATATCAGGGAATGCATAGCCTTTTCAACCGATGAAACAGAGCAGGCGCTGAAAATATTAAAACAAGATGAGGTCATCAAAGAAGTTTTGCTTATTTCCACGTGTAACCGGGTAGAAGTTTTGCTGGTTACGGAAAATAAGAGTAAAGCGGTAGAGATTTCCAAAAATTTTATTTCAAAATTTAACCAGATAGATATTTCCAAGTTTGAAAAGCATCTTTATATTCATGAGGATAATGAAGCAGTCCGTCACATTTTTCGGGTGGCCTCCAGTCTTGACTCCATGATTGTAGGAGAACCTCAGATTCTTGGCCAGATAAAAGATGCCTATAATCTCGCAAATGAGAACAAATCATCCGGGTTGATTCTGAATCGACTTTTGTCACGCGCTTTTTTTGTGGCCAAACGTGTTCGAAGCGAGACTGGAATCGGTGGTCACGCGGTTTCCATAAGCTATGCTGCAATTGAACTTGGGCGAAAGATATTTGATACACTTGAGAAGAAAAAAGTGCTTCTTATCGGTGCGGGGGAAATGGCTGAGCTGGCGGTTGAACATCTTTTAAGAAACAAGGTCGGTAAAATTTTAGTCGCAAACAGGACTTTTGAAAGAGGAGTCGTCCTTGCCCAGAGGTTCAGTGGAAATGCAATCCGTTTTGAAGAGATTGCGGATTATTTAAACCAGGTAGATGTTGTTGTCAGCTCAACCGGAGCATCCGATTTCGTTATTACAAGAAAACAGGTCAAAGAGGCAATGCACAGCAGGCGCAATCGTCCAATCTTCTTTATTGATATCGCGGTCCCAAGAGATATTGATCCGAAAATAAACCGTTTGGCCAACACGTATGTATATGACATTGATGATTTAAAAGGCGTTATTGAAGAAAATATTGAGGATCGAAAAAGAGAAGCTGTGATAGGGGAAAGAATTGTCGATGAAGTAGTCGTCCACTTTCAGCAATGGTATGACAGTCTGGATGTTGTGCCGACCATCGTTGCCTTGAGAAAAAAAATTGATGATATTGTCCAGGGAGAATGCGGCAAACTTCTTCAGACGCTTTCTCATCCTTCGGAAGAAGATCAGCAGGCCGTAACCAGAATGACCAATGCTCTGGTAAAGAAAATTCTTCACAATCCAACTCTTTTTTTAAAGAGCGATGACGCAAATGAAAACAAATCAATATCAATTGATATTACGAGAAAAATTTTCAATATAGAGGACTGATTTTCGATGATTTACAGTCCGGGAAGCGAATATTATTTTAAGTGGAAGAGTTTTATTCCTTTGCCGCCGGCAATTTCACAAATATGGTTTAAGCCGCAAAAATCCATTTCGAACCTACAACTCATCTCAAAAATAACGTAAAAGGATGAAGGCGCATCCAAGTTGGGTTATGCCGGAGAATGGAAGTGTGGAATATTTTTAATCAACCGGATAGTTCTTTGCTTTTCGTGTGGCTCATTCTCCGAGGGCCCTGCTGGTTAATGATGTTTTACAAGTCTGAAACCGATGTTGAACTTACCCCTTTTTTCCGGAAAGAAATTTCTGGCTGAAGATCGGCATTCTTCTCTTTCCTGCATCCAGCTTCCGCCTCTTGTCACCCGATCCGGGCCGGCAGCCTTATTTGTCGGATTCTTTTTGCTGTGTGTCTTATATGCATCGGAAGAATAGGTATCCGCCACCCATTCGGAAACGTTCCCGCTCATATCGTAAAGACCCGCTTTGTTGGGTTCTTTTTTGCCGACAGGATGGATCGTCCGGTTGCAGTTTTTTTTATGCCATGCTATCCGGTCAATTCGATCTCCTCCGCAGAAGCGCTCACCAGTTCCACCGCTTTTACAGGCATACTCCCATTCCGCTTCTGTTGGCAGCCTGAAATTATATTTTCCCTTATTCTTTTCGTTCAATTTTTTTATAAAAATCTGAATGTTCGCCCAGGATATGCTTTCAACCGGGTAATCTGTTTTTTTGCCGAAAAATGCGGGGTTGCTGCCTATCACTTTTTTCCACTGCCCCTGTGTGACTTCATATTTTCCAATCCACATGCCATCTATGCATACTTCATGAGAAGGGGCTTCATCCGGCTTTCTCCCAGGTTCATCCGAACGGCTTCCCATATTATAACATCCTTCTTTAACCCAGATAAACTCCATGCCTGTAATGGGTTCGGTCCAGACAGCACCCGGGTTCGGAGGAACCGGTTTGAGCCTTGCGGTTATCTGTTTGCGCTCAGCGGGCAGTATCTGAAACGTTGTCGTCCAGTCAAGATATTTTTCTTTAGCAATTCTTATTTTGTGTTTTCCCTTTAAAGCCTTTTTCAGCTCTCCTGTTATCCTGCCGGCATAGACTCCGTCAATGTACAATTTCGCATTCAAAGGTTCGCTCTTTATCGATAATTCACCACATACAGGTTTCAGTGTAAAGTTGATCCCTGCCGCTTTCGTGGATTTGATGATAATGTTTTTTGACTCGGAAGCATAACAGGCTTTTTTGAGCTTGATCGTGGTCTTTCCAAATTTGATTTCTTTTAAAACAAGCGGTGTTTTGCCCATCATTTTGCCTGAGATGTAAACATCGGCATTCACAGGATTGCTGGTAATCGTAAGACCCCCCGTGATCTGTTTGAGAATTGCGCTGATTATCCGTATATCACCTTCTGCAATTTGCACATCCTGTTCCCAGATTTCATACCCCGGTTTTTTTAATTCTATTTTCCGAAACCCTTTTTCAATTTTAATAACCATCGGTGTTGAGCCATGTTTTATTCCGGATATGTAAATATCAGCTCTATCCGGCTTGCTTGTAATATTGACACTTCCCATGGCAACTTTCAGTTCTGCGCTTAACGCCAAAAGCCCTCCGGGTATCACCTGCACATTTTCCGACCAGTTGTCATAGCCGGCCTTTATGACTTCAATCTTTCGGACACCTTTTTTAACCAGATCGATTTTGAGGGGTGTAACGCCCTGTTTTACGCCGTCAAGATATACTTCAGCGCTTGGCGGAATACTTGTAATGCCAAAACTGCCATAAAGAGGACTAAGGTTTGCGATTATCTCGGCTGAACTTTCGGATGAAATTTCAATATCCTTATTCCAATAATCATATCCGTCCTTTTTGAGTGTCAGCCGGTAAACTCCTGTTTCGATGTTTTTCAATGTAACAGGGGTGATCCCTTTTTGAATTCCGTCGAGATACACTTCCACTTCGCGCGGAATGCTTACAACTGAAATTTCTCCTGTTAATATTTTTTTTGTTTTGGGGGTTTCCTCAGGTATTGAATCAGACACCGGAACAGCCGGCACTGTCTGTTGACTCTGTTTTTCCGGCAGGGTCTCTTTCGGAGTTGTCTTCCGGGGTGGATCGGCTTTTTTCCGAGCCGGTTTTTTTACTCCATCAGCGGGTTTTTCGATCTTATGCCCGATCTCCTTCGGTCCTTTCTGGTAATAAAGCAATCCGGTTGTGCCAAGGGTTAAAAGAAGCAGTATCCCGATTATGCTGAAAATCAGTTTCTTTTTTTCTTTTTGTTTCGGCTTGTGCGCCGGCTTTTCTCTGGAAAGCATGGCAACAAATCTGCCAGGGCTTTCAGGACGTTTCAAAACGTCTTTTGAAAGACCTTTTAACAGTGCATTGTTGACAGGGGCGGGGGCACCATCGATTTTTCTCGGTTTTTGACTCATGATCTGGGAACGCAAATCTTCAGAATAAAAGGGCGGTTCCCCTGAAATCATTTCATAAGCAACAGCGGAAAGTGAATAGACGTCTGTCCATGGCCCGGTCTCATTTCCGCTGATTTGTTCCGGTGCTATGTATGCCATGGTTTCAATGTTTTCTCTGCTCTGGATTCCGGCTGCCGGGGAGCTTAAAATATTTGCGATGCCAAAATCCGCAATTTTGACCTGATTCTTTTCCGTTAACAGGATGTTCTGCGGCTTCAGACCGAGATGACATATGGAGGGATTCCGGCTGTGGGCGTAATCAAGGGCCGCCCCAATCTGCTTCAGCAATGTCAGGGATTCTTCAACTGAAAGTTTTCCGCCTTTTTCAGCCAGATACTCTTCAAGGGTTTTTCCATGTACGTATTCCAATATTACAAATACTTGATTTTTTATAAAATAAAGTGAATGAAACCGAGCGATGTTGCTGTGGTCCAGATCTAGAATTGAGGAGATTTGAAGTTTAAGGTCTACCAGTAGGTCCGGTTTTTTAGTCAATTCCTGCGGCATCAACATTAGAGCGACATTTCGTTCTTTTTTCATGTCAAATGCCATATAAACAGTCGTCATTCCATCTTTGCGGATTTCAAACTGCGTCATATACCGGTCCGCGATGAGCTGATTGGGAACGATACGCGGGGAGGCAGACTCTTCCCCTTTGTTATCAGGTGGATAGAACTTTTTCATTTTTTACCTGCAATCCGGATTATGACAAATCATTCTTAGAACAAAATTCCTTTTCAGTAAGAGATATAATCATTTTTTCCCATCGGTCTGTTAATTTTATCTGAATATGTCGAAAACGAGATTGTGTGTCAATAAAATAATTTGCGTAATATATTGTATTTATTTCTGTATAAAAGTCAAAATACGGTAATGGATTTTTACGCCGGCATTTTGGGCAAGGAGGGTATTGTTATAATTGTGAAGATCAAAATTTGATCTTACAGCCTTTTTTGGCAGTTTCAATCTTTCCTGACAGATCAGATGAAAAAAACTTCTACTTTCGGTTGAATAGCATCAAGGCAAATTTCAAAGATGAATATCGGAAACCGAAAATGGATAACAAAAGCTTCACTGTTTCAAAACACAACATATTGGGGTATGGATTAATATTTTAAAACGGCGCAAATTTGAAATATTTTTAGGAAATAACCATAAACTTAAACTGGTTTAGGGTGTTGCGAACTGGAAAATCCCAACCCAGATGGTTAGCCTGACGGTTTGTGATATGATTAAGA